>JAKLHU010000060.1 GCA_022709995.1 Verrucomicrobiota bacterium
AAAAGTCGAACTCGGCATTCCGGAAGACGACCCGAGGAATCCGGCCGTCATCGCGGACAATGTCGGCGACAACGTCGGCGACGTCGCCGGCATGGGCGCCGACATCTTCGACAGCTACGTCGCCGCCGTCGTCGCCTCCATGCTCCTCGGAGCGTCGTTCTTCGCTTCGGGCGCCATCGGCTTCCAGTACGTCGTCCTGCCGCTCATCCTCTGCGTCATCGGCATCGCCTCCACCTTCATCGGCCTCCCCTTCGTCCGCGTCGGCAAAGACGGCAAACCGGGCCGCGCCCTCAACTTCAGCACCGTGTTCACCTGCGTCGTCTTCGCCGTGCTGGCGACCGTCTTCTTCACCATCGTCAACGCCACGGCCGGCAACGACCCGGCGAAAAGCCTCAACTGGGGCGCCTTGATCTCAACCGTCGCCGGACTTCTCATCGGCGTCATCATCGGCTTCACCACGGATTATTTCACCAACGACGAACACTCGCCAGTCCGCCGCGTCGCCAAAATCTCCGGCTCCGGCACCGGCCTGACCATCATCACCGGCTTCAGCTACGGCCTCATCTCCATCGCCCCGGCCATCGTCGGCATCGTCGCCGCCATGGTCACCGCCTACTTCACATCCCAGGCCTTCGACCTGCCCGGCATCTACGGCGTCGGCATCGCCGCCGTCGGCATGCTCTCCCTCACCGGCATCGTCGTCTCCAACGACGCCTACGGACCAATCGTCGACAACGCCAAGGGCATCGCCGAAATGTCCGGCATGCCGCATGACGTGGTGGACCGCGCCGACACCCTCGACTCGGCCGGCAACACGGCCAAGGCCATCACCAAGGGCTTCTCCATCAGCGCCGCCGCCCTCACCGTCCTCGCCATGTTCGCCGCCTACTGCGAAACCATAGCCAAATATTCCGGCAAGGAACTCCTGCTTGATCTGATGGACCCGCTCGTCCTGGCCGGCGTGCTGCTCGGCTGCATCATCCCGGCCCTGTTCAGCGCCCTGCTGATGCTGGCCGTCACCAAAAACGCCTTCACCATGATCGAGGAGATCCGCCGCCAATTCAAAGCCGAACCGGGCATCCTCAAGGGCACCGTCCTCCCCGACTACACGCAGTGCGTGGCCATCGCCAGCTCCGGCGCGCTCAAGGCCCTCCTCGGCCCGGCTTTCCTCGCCGTCGTCTCACCCCTCCTGATCGGCTTCACCCTCGGCCCCGGCGCGCTCGGCGGCTTCCTCGGCGGCGCCATCTTCACCGGCGTCGTCTTCGCCCTCCTGATGTCCAACGCCGGCGGACTGTGGGACAATGCCAAAAAATACATCGAGGCCGGCAACTTCGGCGGCTCCGGCTCCGAAGCCCACAAGGCGGCCGTCGTCGGCGACACCGTCGGCGACCCCTTCAAAGACACCGCAGGACCCTCGCTCAATACACTCATCACGGTCATGAGCCTGGTCTCCAGCCTCTTCGCCCCCCTGATCGCCGTCTATCATATCTTCGGATAAACACCCGTCCACAAAAATGCCCCCGGCGCCGTTGTTTCAACGACGCCGGGGGCTTCCTGTTATGACCTCGCCGGCCCCTCACCGGCTGACGACGTCAACCGCCCGACAGCCCCGCCCAGTCACCCGCGCGTCGCCTGCAGGACCTTGACGCTGGCCTCCACGATCCGGCTGCCGGCCTCGGGCGCCAACTTGCTGGACCGGCACAGGTGGGGCTCATAGCCCTCGCCCTTGACGACCTGCTCATAGCCCGGAACATAGCCGACACAGCCGTTCGCCAACTCCACCACCCAGGTGAACGGGTGCGGCGAACGACGCTTGATCTCCAAGCCAAAAGCACAAAAATACTCCGCCGGATTCGAAACCAGAGCCACCGGGCCGATGCGCACCGATTGGACTTCAACCGGGACCTTCGGCTCGACCCGGTTCATCTCCGCCAGCAGGACTTCCTCCCGCGCCAAAATGTCGTCCCGATCCCAGGCCGCCCCGGCCGCGCGCGCCGCCAGACGCGCGCGCGCCGCCGCCTCGACCGCCGGCAACACCGGCCGCGCCTCCACCATGACGACTTCCTGCGCCGCCGCCAAAGGCGCCGACGACAACGTCTCCATCTGCGCCAAAACTTTCAGCACCTCCGCGGCGACAGTCCAGCCAATCAAACGGCCGCAGGCCTCGCCGCCGTCACGCAACGCGTCTACCGGCTTCAGATTGTTGACTTGCGTCACATCGCCGCAGGCGCCATTCGTGAACACGACAACCGTCTCCGGCGTGCCGGCAACCGCCTTGACCGCTTCCCGCATATAATAAGGATAATCGGCGGAATACGACCCGCCGCCGACGCCGACCGTGCAGTGGCAGGTGAAATTGACCAGACAGCCCAGCAAGGCGCCGCCATCCTGGGCGTAGACTCCCAACGCCCCCACCATCGGATCCACCGGCCCGGCCGGCTCAAGGACATCGGCATTGCCTCGCCCGGGATGAGTGCGCTCCGTCCCCCCCGCCATCCGGAAACGACGGTTGAAAGCCACTTGCTCGGCCTTGCCGGCCCCGGCCTTGATGACGACTTCCTGGCGCTTGCCCCAGGCCCGAATGACAACCTCCGCAATCGCCTCCGCGACTAAATCGCAATACGCCGGATCAGATTCGCTCAAAAACACGTCGCAGGTGGGACCGCCATTGTGCGTGTGGCTGGCGCCAACCATCACCCGTCCGCCCGCGATGCCCGTCGCCGCGGTGATCTTCGCCCGCGCCTTCCGGACGGTCGAGCCCTTCACCGACAAGGCGTCGACGCCAACCACGGCGACCGCGCCGCCCTCATCTTCAAAAACGGCGCCATTGACCCAGAGCGGATCATGCACCGGCCCGGAAAAACGCTTGCCAAACATGCCCGGCATCTCCGTACCCGGCGCCGGCGTGATGTCCTTTTCCGCAAATCCCGCTTTCAACATCGTGAACGTCCTCCTGAATGTCACCTTTCATCAACGCTTCGATACGTTTACCTCGATCCCGCCAGCGATGAACCGAATGCCGCCAGCAGACGCGGCAAGCCGGGCGCTGGCCCGCCGCAAATCCCCAAACCCTTGAAATATACACCGGAATGATGCGTTTGAACCACGCCAGCCTGCTTTTTCCGCGCCGAAAAGACCCAAGGACGATTGACCACCGGCCGGATATCCTGCCCCAGAACCGCCAGACAACACCCCCGCCACGCCCGCCACTGGCCAACCGCATTTCGCCCACGGCACCTTTGCCAAAACCACGCCCAGACATTATATTCATTCTGCGCTTTCCTTTACACACTATCCCCAGCAGGCATCTCACCATGGGCAAACTCACTCTGATCGCAACCCCGATCGGCAATTTGCAGGACATCACCCCCCGCGCCCGCGAAGCCCTCGGCAGCCTTGACGCCCTCGCCTGCGAAGACACCAGGCATACCGGCAACCTCCTCAAACTGCTGGCCATCCCCAGACCACCTATCGTCGTCTCCAACCACGAACACAATGAACGACGCATGGCCGACAAAATCGTCGAACTGCTCGACGCCGGCAAAAAAGTCGGCCTCTGCAGCGACGCCGGCTACCCCGGCATCAGCGACCCCGGCTACCCGGCCATCACCGCCGCCCTCGCCAAAATCGGCAATCTGAATGCCGATGGCCGACCCATCCTCGGACTCGACTGCCGAGAACTGCTCGACATCGTCCTGACGGCCTCGCCTGACGCCTGGCTGGTCCCCGCCCACATCTGGACGCCGTGGTTCTCCATGCTCGGCTCCAAATCCGGCTTCAGTTCCCTGACGGAATGCTTCGGCGACCTGGCCGGCGAAATCTTTGCCGCCGAAACCGGCCTTTCCTCCGACATCCCCATGAATCGCCTGGTCAGCAGCCTCGACCACCTGGCCTTGATATCCAATTCCGACGCCCACTCGCCCGCCAATCTGGGCCGCAACGCCACCATCTTCCACCGCGAACCGGCTTACCATGCCATCCGCCAGGCGCTGAAAACACATTCCCCGGCCGATTTTGGCGGCACCCTGGACCTGTTTCCCGAAGAAGGCAAATATCATCTCGATGGCCACCGGGCCTGCAAAGTCTGCCTGGAACCCCGGCAGTCGAAAGAGCTCAACAACCTCTGCCCGGTCTGCGGCAAACCCCTCGTCCTCGGCGTCCTGCATCGAGTCCTGGAATTGGCGGACCGGACGGACACCACCCCGCCGCCCAGCCCCATCCCCTACACGTATATCATCCCCCTGCCGGAACTGCTCGCCGAAATCAACCAGTGCGCCGCGACCACGAACACCGTGGCCAGCAAACACGAGGCCTTGCTGGCCAAATATGGCCCCGAAGACCATATCCTGCGCACTATGGACCTGGAGCCCCTGCGCCAGGCCGACCCGCTCCTCGCCGAAGCCATCCACCGGGTCCGCCAACGGAAAGTCATCCGCCAGGGCGGCTATGACGGCGAATACGGCCGCATCACGGTCTTCAATCGCGATGACCAAAACGACATCCTCCGCCAAGGCCTGCTCATCGCCGCCGACCCGACGCCGAAAAACACCACCGCCCCCAAAACCACTCTGCTCGCGGCAACCGCCGACCACGTTCACGAATCGGCCAGCGCCCGTTATCCGGAAACGGAAACGGAACTGAAGCCGGAACCCGGCCGCTATGACTTGCCACCCCTGCCATCAGCTGACTGGCCCGGCGCCCAGCCCGCCAAACCATCCCGCCAACTTGAACTTTTCCCCGACCCCGGCGCACACCTCCTGGAAGGCCTGACCGAAGCGCAACGCACCGCCGCCAGCGACAACCACCGCGCCGTCATCATCGTCGCCGGCCCCGGCGCCGGCAAAACCAGAACCCTGACCCGAAGAATTGCCTGGCTGGTCGCCACCAGGACCGTCCTGCCGGAAAACGTCCTCGCCGTCACCTTCACCAACCGCGCCGCCCAAGACATGCGCCAACGCCTCCAGGACCTGCTCGGACAGACCGCCCATGCCCTGCGCGTCAGCACCTTCCACCGCTTCTGCCTGGACCTCATCCGCAACCACCATAACGCCCTGCAACTCAGCGCCGACTTCGAACTCTGGGATGACGAACACGCCGAACAATGGCTGACCCGAAAACACTCGCTGCCGCCGGAACTCGTCAGCGAAATGCTCCTGAACCCCGCCGCCAGCCGGGAATTGCTCGCCGAAATGCTCGCCAACAACTGCCTCTGCCTGCAACTCCTCGTCCCCGCGGCAATCCTTCTCCTGACCAGACAACCCGAACTCATCCGCGATATAAACGCCCACTCCATCAGCGTCGATGAATGGCAGGATGTCAGCCAGGACCAATACGACCTGACCAAGATTCTGGCCGGCGCCGCCCGCTCCCTCTGCGTCATCGGCGACCCCGAACAAAGCATCTACGCCTTCCGGGGCGCTTCTGAACAATTCTTCCAACAGCTGCAAGCCGACTTCCCGGACGCCAAACGCCACGTTCTCCGCCATAACTTCCGCTCCGACGCCAACATCGTCCATGCCGCCAACCACCTGTTTGACGACCTCCCGCAAACCGCGCGCACGCCATCGCTTCCCGCCCGTGGCGGCATCCACAAGATCCGCTTCTTCCAGGCCGATTCGGCAGCCGCCGAAGCAAAGTACATCGCCCGCGAAATCGAACGCTGGCTCGGAGGCGTGGACCATTTTTCCCATGACAGCCAACGCGTGGACAGCCCTGACAATGCCTCCCTCAGCCTGGCCGACATCGCCATCCTGGTCCGCCTGAAAGCCCTTGTCAAGCCCATCGCCGATGCCATCGCCCGACTCGGCCTGCCAGTCTTCCTCCCTGAACAGCACGGCCGGAACCGCATCGCCAGCATATTCCTCCGCCAGGCCATGGCCCTGTCGCCGTTCCGACGCCGAGCCCCCGCCGCCCAGGCCGTCGACATCCTCAAAGCCATCAAAACCATCGACGACAGCGAAGCCGAAATGGTCGCCACCTTGAAACAAAACCTGGCGCAATTCCCTGACAGCCTCAATGACTTTCTCGACCAAAACGCCTTGTTCAAGCCGGCGGACGCCATGTCGCAACGCGGGCAACGCCTGACGGTCATGACCTGTCACGCCGCCAAAGGCCTCGAATTCCCCCTCGTCTTCATCGCTGCCGCGGAAGACCGCTTCTTCCCCTTCCTGGAAGGCAAAACCACAAACCTGGATGAAGAACGACGCTTGCTGTACGTGGCCATGACCAGAGCCGAACGCGTCCTTTACCTGACCACCGCCCGCCGCACCTGCTTCGGCAAAACAGCTGACCCGGAATGGTCCCGCTTTCTGGCTCAAATTCCAACTGGACTCCGGGACCTTTGCCTCGACCAGCCAGGCCATCCGAAAAAAAACAGGACCGGCCTCCAGCCCTTTCTGCCGGGTTTGCAGTGACAGGCAGTTGCGGCGACGCGGCAAGGTTGTATATTGAGCGGAAGAAGACGACGCCCGCACGCCCGCGCCCCCTAGGGCGCCACGCCAGCTAACGTCCATCCTCGCCCACCATCACCCCCGCGCACCCCCGACCATGACTATCATCGACTTGACCTCGCCATACCAGGGACGACGCACGCAGCCGCAAATCACGGAGGAAAGAATCCCCCTGCGCTCCGCCACCACCGCTTACACGGGACTGGTCTATCACCTGACTTCGGATTCCATGCAGGGGACGTATCTCGACCTGCCCGGCCATATCCTCGAAACCGATGACGGCCGGCGAGCCGACACTATCCCGGCCGCCGAACTCTACCGCCGGCCAGCCACCGTCATCCATCTCGACCGGCCCGCCACACCAGGACCAGTGTCTGCCGCTCACCTGCATACCGCCCTCGGCGCCCAGCACTGCCAAAATACGCTCATCATCCACGCCCTCGGCCCCAGAAATTCCTTCCAGGTCCCGGAACGAAGCATTTTCCTGGATGATTCCGCCGTCGACTGGATTGTCAGCCGCCAATGCCAATGGCTGATCTCCGACATCTATGAAAGCACAGCCCTGCATGGGGTCTTCCTGAAACTCTTTGGCGCCGGCATCGCGGCCGTGTGCGAACCACAGAACCTCCACCTCCTGACCACCAACGAAGTTCTGGTGACCATCCTGTTCCCCCCCTGGCCAAAGACAACCCAAATCCCCTGCCGGCTCCTCGCCGAATTCTGAAAACGCGCCCCTTGCGAAAAATCGCCCTCGCCAACATCCGTTCACGGCCGACGCCCACCCCCAAACCGACACGAACAGCTTCATAACATAACAGGACAACCGCCATGAACCGAAAAGACATTGCGAACGCTTTGCGCGACATGGGCTTGGATAATGGCGCCACCGTCATGCTCCATAGTTCCATGCTCAGCCTCGGCAACGTCGACGGCGGCCCCGAAGCCGTCATCGATGCCTTCCTGGATGCCGTCGGCCCCCAGGGGACACTGATGGTCCCGGTTTTCGGAGCCCTCGGAATCCTGACCGAAATCGTCAAAAAAAGACCCGAAGCCGTCATCAGCCCCTGCTCCAAAGGAACGGTCGCAGCCATCGGCGCCAAGGCGAAAATCCTCTGCGCCGGACATGGCGCCGGAAAAACCGTTCATGGCGACTCCTCACCCTACACCCGACTGGCGGAACTGAATGGAGTCATCTGCCTGCTCGGCGTGGACCAGGATCGCAATACAACCCTCCATGCCGTCGAAGCACTCCTGGAACTGCCCTACTTGAGCGATACCACTGGAACCTACACGATGCCCAACGGCGCCACTCAGGAAAAAACCTGGCAGTACTACCCGGGACCACATCGCGACTTCATCGGCTTGGAACGCTTCCTGCGCGCCGAAAATGCCATCACCGTCCACCGCCTGGGCAACGCCCAGGTCCGGCTGATCAAAGCCAAAGACCTCTTTGCCATCGGCCTGCGCCTCGGCCGCCAAAATCCCGCCTTCGCTCTCTGCGACAACCCGGCCTGCGAAGCCTGCGTCAAACAACGCGCCGCCATCAACCGCGACCGCTGCCAGCACGAAGCATTCCACCTCACCGCGTCCGCCCGCCTCGCCGGAAAATACCTCCCGGAAATCATCGACAACCTGAAAGCCGCCGGCCTCGACGCCGTGGAACTCGATTATCTGCAAGGCAAGGCCTGTGCCGGCATGAGCGCGGAAAAGCTGGCCGGTGCCGTCCAGGAACTGACCGCCGCCGGCATCGCCGTGAGCGCCCTGCGCATTCCGCATATACCCGAAGCCGCCGAACCGCTGCTCAAACTCGCGGCCGCCGCTGGCATCACCCGCGTCATCATGCCGTTGTGCCCAACCAGCGCCGACGCCGTTGCCGCCGCACCACAAAACGGCATCCGCCTCGCCTTTGCCGACCACGGCCAACCCGGCCAGCTCGCAGCCCGCGACTTCGCCGCCTTCAGCACGAATCCGACCTGCGGCTTCTGCTTCTCGGCAACGGCTTTCGTCAAAGCCGGAGAAATGCCTTTCCTGCAGTCCTACCGCCTCGGCCGTTTCGTCAAGACCATCGAACAACTCGACCTCGCCGACATGACCTGGACCGAGGAACCGGCCCGACTGGCCCGCGGCAATGCCGAAATCAAAGAATTAATTTCCATTCTCCGCTGCCATCACTTTACCGGCTGGTTCAGCCTCGGCGGCGGCGCGCGCTTCCCCGGTTCGCTCAAGGACGCCGCCGATGACTTGCTCAAACTCATCGATGCGATGTAATAATCACCATCGACATGGCCCGACAGTCCAGCTTCTGCGCGGGAGCGCCGTCGCAACAACGGTCCTGCTCCTGGCTTGGATTCTCTTCCTGACCAGCACCCCGGCGACGATGCGCCAGTTGCCTTGGCAGATACCTCCAGAGCCCGGCCT
>JAKLHU010000600.1 GCA_022709995.1 Verrucomicrobiota bacterium
CCGCCCGCGGGCGGCTGGCTGCAAGCATCGGCCCGGCCCGGCGCCGTTGTCCTGGTCGCCGACGCCGACATCCTCTATGACGCCTTCTGCATCCGGCAAAACAGCATTTTCGGCCAGACGTTCGCGCAGCCGATCAACCACAACCTGGCCCTGGCCCAGAATCTGGTGGAGAACATGGCCGGGGACAGCGCCCTGTTCGCCATCCGCTCCCGCGGCGGCACGGCGCGGCCGTTCACCCGCGTCCGGGCCATGGAAGTCGCCGCCGCTGAACGCTACCAGGCCCAGATCAACAAGCTGGAAACCGAAGTCCAGGACATCCAGCGGGAAATCAACGACCTGCAGCGCAAGCGCAACCCCGGCGAAAAGGACCTGCTGTCGTCCGAGCAGCGGGAAATCCTGGCCAAATTCCGCCGCAAGGAAGCCGAAGCCAAGAAAAACCTGAAGGAAGTTCGCAAGCAGCTCCGGCAGGACATCGACAGCCTGGAAAGCAACATCATGCTGGCCAACATCGCCCTGATGCCCGCCCTCGTCATTCTCGGCGGCATCACCCTGGCTCTCATCAAACGCAAAAGGAGCGTCCGTCAATGAAACAGAAGCAACTTCTCATACTGGTCGTGACCGCCATCGCGCTGGCCGTGTTCACGTATTTTGTCAACCGCTCGCACGATGACGCCTGGCGCGACGGCGGCCTGACCGGCGGCACGACACTCCTGCCCGCCGACTTCGACAGCGCCAATATCTGCCAGGTGACGCTGCAATCCGCCGACAAATCCATCACCCTGGAGAAAAAGGACGATGGCTGGAAAGTCAAGGACCGCTTCGGCTATCCGGCCAACTTCGCCGAACTGAAGGAGTTCATGTACGACTTGACCGAGACCAGAATCGCCCAGACCATGACCGTCGACGAGTCCCAGCGGGGCGACCTGCGCCTGGTCCCCGACCAGGGCGCCGTCACCGTCACCCTCGCCGATCAGAATGGCCAGGCCCTGCTGACACTCGTCTTCGGCAAAAAAATCGAAAAGGAATCGGAACAGCCGCAGATGCCCGGCATGATGGGCATGGGCGGCGGCGCCGTCCCCGTCGGACGCTATCTGGAACTGGCGGACAACCGCGTCATCACCACCAATCACACGTTCGGACTGGTGGACGAACCGGCCAGCTTCTGGCTCGATAAGGAGTTCTTTAAGATCAGCGACCTCAAAAGCGCGACCTTAAGCGAAAACGGCGAACCGCTCTGGAGCGTCAACCGCGACCTGAAGACCGCCGATTTCACCCTGCTGGCCGACATCCCCGCCGACAAGGAGACGGACAGCACCAAGCTCAACAGCCTCAAAAGCGCCTTTTCCTGGATCCGCTTCAACGACGTCGCCGACCCGGCCGCCAAACCCGAAGACATCGGCATGGACAAGCAGAAAATCCTGACCGCCATGGACTTCGACGGCTTTGTCTATGCCATTCGCTTCGGCGCCCCAGTCAACGGCAAGCAGTACCTGTCGCTGAACATCGAATGGAAAGGCGACCTGACCCGCATCCCGGCCGCGGACGAAAAGCCCGAAGACAAAGACCGGCTTGATGCCGAATTCGCCCGCCAGGTCAAGGAAAAACAGAACAAGGCCAAGGAACTCAACGACCGCCTCTCGCCATGGTCCTACGAAGTCGGAACCTACGCCCTCGCCAATGTCAACAAGACCCTCGCCGAGCTCCTGAAAGACAAACCCAAGCCGGAGCCGGAAAAAAACACCGAGGCCAACAACAACGACAAGCCCG
>JAKLHU010000601.1 GCA_022709995.1 Verrucomicrobiota bacterium
CCTGGAAAAAACCGACCAACCGGCCGGTGCCGGCCATCTCGTCCTTGACCATCACGGCCAGATTGCTCTGGAACAACACCCCCATGAACCAGAAATACGTGTTGCCGAGGAAGCAGGTCAAAAGCAACGGGTCGCGCCGCACCTCCAGGAGAGTGCGCAGATGCGGCGTCAACGGATCGACCGCGCAGCGGGTGGACTGATTTCCAGGCGGCGTTCTGACTATCCAATAACTGGTCACGACGCCGAAAACCGCCACCAGAACGCAGAACAGGGCCGCATTCTGCAGCGCTTCCTTGAACTGTTCCGACAGCTCGCCGCCCGCCCAGCCGCCGAAGATAATAGCCAGGAAGGTAAACAGCTGCGTGGAGCCATTGCCGCGCGGCAGGTGCTTTTCCGGCAGGACTTCGGGCAGAAAACCATATTTGGCCGGACTGAAGAAGGCGCTCTGGGCGCCCATCAGGAACAGCACCGGCAGCAGCCAGTAGATGGCGCCTTGCCAAAACAACCACCAGCCCAGCAGCATGACCGCCACTTCCAGCCATTTCGTGCCGATCATCACCTGGCGTTTGGAAAAACGGTCGGCCAAATAGCCCGCATACCCGGAAAACAACAGATACGGCAGGATGAACACAGCCGACGCCAGAGGAACGTAGCTCTTGCCGGCCGCCGACGACAGATGATTCATCGCGGTGCAGATGATCAGCAGCTTGAAGACATTGTCATTGAAGGCGCCCAGGAACTGCGTGGCCAGAAAGGCCTTGAATCCCATGCTCTGCAAGACGCCGGTGCTGGATGCCGTTGATGGCCTGTTCATCAATGCCTTTCCTTGCCTGCCGAAGCCGTCCGCGGCCCCCCCCAAAGGAGGCCGTTGCGCCGCGGGCGACAGCATCGTCGCCGATTCCCCGACGGCGGCGTCCATCCCCGACGGCCCGGCCCACGGCTGGCGTCAGCCACCGCCCTGACCGACAAGGGCTATCCGCCGCTGCGCGGACCATGCCCCCCGCGCCAGAAGCCAAGGGCGGCGGAAACGACGAACCGCCACCGTCCTCGCAACATCTCACTGGGCCGGCGCCCTGGGCACGCGGCGACGGCAACGATCGTTCCACTACCTCCGTCCAATGATATCACGTCTCGCCGGGCAACTGGCGCCGGCGGTCGCCGGCGCCCGGGGGCAGGCAAAGCGCCGCCGTCAGCGCGCGCCGCACGCCTGCAGGCAGGCCTGCAGATGGCCGCGCGCTTCCGCCGCAATCGCCACGCAGGCGGTCAAGTCGTAGTCTTTTGCCCCGATCACCTCCAAGTCGATCGGGCCATTGTAATTGTATTTGCGCAGGACCCGTACATAACCGAGCAGGTCAATGTCCCCGCGGCCGTTGGCCTGCATCTCGGGCTTGCCGGGATTCGTCTGCCGACCTTTGCAGTCACGGATGTGAACATGCTTGATCCGGGAGATGACGGCGGCCAGGGCGTCAACTGGGTTCTCATTGGCGCGATAGATATGGCTCGGGTCCATGTCCAGGCCGAAGCTGGGGCTGGTGACCGCCGCCAGCAGCCGCAGCGTCGTCGGCGTGTTCCAGATCGCCGCGCCGACGTGCGCTTTGACGCACAACGTCACGCCGTACTGCTCCGCCATCAGCGCCAACCTGCCGATGGAGTCCACCGACTGCTGGAAACTGGCCTCGTCGCCGGCCTTGCCGCCCGGCCCGCAGCTGATCACCGGGATGCCGATCTCCACCGCCGCCTG
>JAKLHU010000602.1 GCA_022709995.1 Verrucomicrobiota bacterium
CGATGGACTGGCGGACGGCTGGCCATAAGCGGCGCAGCCACTCGGTGTCGCCGCTGATCTTCCATTCGCGATAGACCTTCAGCACGCCGCCGAACTGGCCGTCGGCACAGGGCCGGAATTCGGAGCGGGGGCTGCCCAGCGGCAGTTGCAGGCGAAAGGCCATGCCGCCATCGGGACGCTGATTGCAGCGATAGTCGAGTTCCCGCAGGCTGCGCTCCAGTCCGGGAAAGAGGAACGGCATGGCATAGGCGTAGTTCCAGACATGAGTACAGGAGCCTTCGCAGCAGCCGCTGCCGGCATGGCAGCCTTCCCAGCCGTAGAACGAGCCGTCCTCCAGGCGCAGACACGTCGGCGTTTTCAGGATGGAGATGTTGGCCGAGACGGCGTCGAGGACCGGCCGCGGCAGCGTCGAACGGAAGAGGGCGTCGCGAAAACGGCGCGTTTCCTTTTCCAGGCGCTCCCAATGGGCCAGGCAGTACTTGGCGCTGGCGGCGGCATCGGCAAAGCAGGTGGCGTAATAGTTCTTCCAGGTCGGCGGGACGGACGCACCGCCGCCGCCGCCGGTGGCGCAGGCGCAGTCCTTTTTCCAGTAGTTGTGGCAGTTGGGGACGTTCCAGGAAAAAACGACCTGGATGGCGGCCTGGCCGCCGGCCGGGACAGTCGTTCGCACGGCCAGGACGCCATGGTCGCCGGCGCCGGGCGTGGCGTAGGAGCGCGGCTTCAAGGCGCCGGGGCTGGCGAAGTCCTGCCAATAGACGCCCAGGTTGTCATACCAGCGGCCGCGATACCAGTATTCCTGGGCGGCGGCGCCGTCGGCGTTGGTGGCGATGGCGTAGTCGCCATAGGCCGGGTCGTCCGGGGGCAGGTCGCCGGTGAAATGCAGCAGCTTCGCCTCGGCGTCTGGCCGAAAGCGGTTGGTGGTTTTACCCGCGGCCGGATTGCGGGCGGCGAAGGCGACCGTGTAGTCGATCGGATATTTGCGCGGATTGTGAATCGTGACGGTGAAGAAGGCGGCGGGAAGGCTCGAGTCGTGCTCGTTGAGGGGAATGAACGGATTGAAGGCCTCCAGCGTGACATCGCCGGGGAAGGACGGGTCGCGGAACGCGATTTCCGCAAAGGGAAAGTCGCCCCGGAACTCCGTTTGCCGGAAATGCGGCAATCCGCTCAGGGTTTCACGCGCGACGCCAAATCCGAAGCCGCCGAACTGCGCCGTTCCCCCGCCGGAATAGGGCGGCGGGACGTCGCCCTGCAGCACCCGGGCATCAAGCAGTTTCCCGCCGGCTTCGGCCTTGACCGCAAAATGGCTGAAGCCATTGCGGGAGCCTTTGGCCGGCCGGTTGAAAATCTCCCAGTCAATGAGGTGGCCGGCGCCGCCTAAGCCGATACTGCCGCTGCCGATGCCGCCCAACGGAAAGCTGATCTCGCGCGTCTTCCGGCCCCGATAAGTAAAGTGTTGCATGGTCGTCCTCGTCACTCTGCCAAGTGGATGGGATGATGTCAGGACACAAAGGAAAAAAGTAGCCGTCAACGGCGTGTTTTACAAACGGGTTATAGAAGCATCGTCGTTTTTTTCATCATCCCGCCTTGGTGAGGCAACCGGACAATCGTCGAAAGCCGCGGCTCGGCACAGGCCCGGGGTGAGCCGCCAGAGCACGGCCCAGGCCAGGCGGATTAGTGCTGTTTTGAAGCCCGAAAAGGGCGGCAGAAAGCCCTGACCACAC
>JAKLHU010000603.1 GCA_022709995.1 Verrucomicrobiota bacterium
GGCGAGGTCTCGTTGGAAGGCCGGCAGGGGGATGGCGAGGGTGGGTGAGTCGGCCGGGACTTGGCAGGGTTTGGTGGCGATGACGGCGCCGGTTTGCAGGTTCCAGAATTCGATATTGTAGTCACCCGGTTGCGGTGCGGGCACGTCGAGGCGGGCGTTGTCGCGGGTGGCGGCGCTGTTGTTTTCCAGGTCGGTGAAATAGAAGTCGCGGTCGAAGACCCAGCCGAGGACGCGGTCGGGGCGGCGGAGGAGATTGGCTTCGAGGGCGGTGTCGGGGATGGTGAAGGCCGTGGCGGCCATGCCCCGGCGGTCCTCGGCGGCGCCGAAGCGGCTGAGGGTGGCGTAGTGGTGATAGAGGTTTTTGTCTTCCACCAGGGCGAACCACCAGTACATGGGGATGATGCCGGCTTCGTTGAAGAAGCCGGTCCACAAGCCGACGGGGACTTGCTTCATCAGGTTGCCCATGTTGTCGGCATAGGACGAGCCGCCGAATTCGGTGATCACCATCGGCTTCTGGCGGGCTTTGGCGAAGGCGGCGCCGTCGCGCAGCATCGTGACCAGGCTGGCGGTGCCGCCGCCGAGGCTGTAGTAGGCGTCGGTGGAGATGAAGTCGAGTTCCGGGAGGGTGGCGATGGCGTCGTTGATGCGCTGGTAGCTGAGCATCCAGTGGGTGTTGACCGGATGCTGGTAGAGGTCGATGGTTTTCAGGTAGGCGCCCATGTCGCGGTGCCAGGCCGCGACGCTGGGGTCGTGGTAGAATTCGAGGGACGGTCCGGTCAGGTCGACTTCGGTGAACAGCTTCCAGGACAGCAGGTTCGGGCTGGCGGTCCAGCGGGCGACGATGTAATCCAGAAGTTGGCGGGTGGCCGCGCGGGCGCGTTCGTTCGTGAAGTAGTCCTCGCATTTTTCCAGGAAGCCGCCGTTGGCCTTGTTGTAGGGGTTGCGGTCCCATTCCGTATCATAGGTCATGCCGAATTTGCCATGATTGTTGACGACCAGGATGAGGTAGATGCCATTGGCTTCGGCCAGGCGGACGATGTGGTCGAGCATCCAGGCGCGGTATTGGTTGTAGTGGCCGACGCCGTGGAAGCCGGGCGCGTCGTTGATCCATTCCAGGGCGAGCCACCAGGAGCTCATCCAGACTTCGACCACGTTGATGCCGCAGTCCCGGTATTGGCGGAACAGGCGGTCGTAGGCCGCCAGGCCCTGGTCTTCCCAGCTCGAATAGGGGGCGACTTCCCGGTAGCGGTTGTCAAAGGGCGAGCGGACGTTGATGCCGAGGCCCCAGAACGGCATGCCGTTGTCATAGGCGAAGAACTGGTCGTGCTGCGGGTCGCGGTGGACGAAGCCGCGGAAATCCTCCGGGCCAGTGCGGGCCTGGAAGCGCGTCTCCGGGAGCTCGTAGGCCTGCCCGTCGATCTCGATCTGGAAGCGCACGGCGTGTTCGCCTTCCAGGCGCGGGCAGTAGCGGACTTTGAAGCAGGGCTCGCCGTCCGGGACCAGGCAGCGGGTTTTGTCCCACTCTTCGGGGTTGTAGAGGAAGTCCTCAAAATAGAAGCCGCTGACGGTTTCGGTCTGGCCGGCCGGGGTGGTGACCGTCGCCAGCAGCCTGGTCCGGCTGGAATCGAACGGCGTTGCGGGCCAGGCGGCGGGGCGAATGGTG
>JAKLHU010000604.1 GCA_022709995.1 Verrucomicrobiota bacterium
GCTGCTTCATGCCGCGGGACAACTCCTCGACATAGGCGTCGCGCTTCACCGTCAGGTCAGTAAGCTCCAGCACGTCACCGATCACCTGGGCGCGCGTATCGCGCGGGACACGATAGGCGGCGGCGAAGAAGTCCAGGTATTCCCAGACGCTCATCTGGTCGTAGACGCCGAAGTTGTCCGGCATATAGCCGATGATTTTCTTGATTTGCGCCGAGTGGCTGGGCGTCACCTCCAGGCCGTTGATGAAGGCATGGCCGGAGCTGGGCCGGTACAGGCTGCACAAAATCTTGATTGTGGTCGTCTTGCCGGCGCCGTTTGGGCCGATGTAACCGAAGATTTTCCCTTTTGGGATGTGCATGGACAGATCGTGGATGCCACGTCCGCCGCCGAAGTCGCGGGTCAGATGTTCGATTTTAATCATGGTCGGTTGGTGTTGTCTGGTGATGGTGATGAATAGCTGGCGCTGGCGGTCAGGTTGGCGATGCGCCAGAAGAGCGTCCGCGACGCCGGCTGGCTGGGCGAGTTCTTCAGCTGCGCGGAGGTGGCCTTGATGATGGCGCGGAAACGTTGCTCCTGGGGTGAGATCACGGCTTGGCCGGCCGTGTCGAAGACATAGGTGGGGCCGCGGCGTTCGACCGGCGTCAGGATACGGCCGTCAACCGTCTCCAGGTTGACGTCGAACGTCGTGTGGTTGCCCGGGACGACCGCTTCCACCGACACGGCCAGGCGCGGGCAGGCGGTCGGGCAGACTTCCGCCACGATTTGGAAGTCAACGGTATAGTCCGTGGCCGCCGAGCCCTGGACGACGATGTTTTCCCAATTGCCATAGCGGAAGTAGGACCGGAAAAACGACTTGTCCGGGATGTGGCAGGAGAAGAATTCGGGCCCCAGGGCGCGGGCCTGGCTGGCCTGGATGTCGACCGGAATGAAGGTGATGTCGTAGTTGTAGGCGGTGAATGGCGCCTCGCCTTCCTCGGGGACGACCTTGACCGGGCTGTCGGAGGCTTGGCGGCGGGTCGCCACCAGGGCGAGGCAGGGATACTGGAAGCGCAGGCTGGTGATGTAGTCGAGGACGCTCGTGAACACGGTGTCGGCTTCGACTTGGCCGGCTTCGCCGGAGTCGGTGACGGTGGCGTCCGCCAGGTCGATGATGCGATGGCGGTCCGGGAAGATGAGCGCTGCCCGGCTGGCGCCGGCCAGGGCCTTGGGGAGCGCCCAGGGCAGCAGCCGCGAGCGGCCGTCGGGAAGAATGGTCAGGGCGGGGCGGGCGGCCGGCGCCGCGCCGTAGCCGTCCCGGGTGTGTCGCCAGACCAGCGTCCGCGGCCGGTACTGCTGCAGGGCGAGCCGTTCCAGACGCACCTCCTGATTGTCGGAGGTTATCCACCAGGGCGAGGGCGCCAAGGCGCCGATTTCACGGAGACGCGGACCCGGTGGCTGCGCTTGGATGAACGTCTGGCGGTTGTCGGCGACCAGCGTGGGCCGGCAGTCGTTTTTGCTGAAGAGCAGGGAAGTGGCGTTCGTCGGCCCCGGCTCGCCGTCCCACACCGAGGTCGAAATGGTGGTGATCGCGTGTTTGGCCTGATTGGTGGAAATGTCGCGGGAGCGGACGAACACCAGGGCGGTGATGACGGCGCCGTAGACGCAGAGCAGCA
>JAKLHU010000605.1 GCA_022709995.1 Verrucomicrobiota bacterium
TCACCGCCGCCGGGGGAGCCATCGTCAGCATGGACTTCCTGCCCCCCGGAACGCCGCTGAGCACCACGCCCCCCCCACCGCTGCTGGCGGCGGCCGGCGCCCCCCGCGACCCGGCTTTCCTGAACTCCCTCGGCCTGCTGCCCAACCGTCAGACCGTTCTGGTCTTCGGCGGCAGCCAGGGCGCGCGCTTCATCAATGAACTGTTCGCCGCCATGGCCCCCATGCTCACGCCGACAACGGCGGCCCGCCTGCAATTCATGCACCTGACCGGCGCCGATGACAACGACGCCCTCATCAAAGCCTACCAACAAGCCGGCATCCCGGCCTCCATCCGCCGAGCCGACCCCAATATCGAATCCTGCTATGCGGCGGCCGACCTGGTCGTGTGCCGGGCCGGCGCCTCCAGCATCTGCGAACTGGCCCTGTTCGCCAAACCCGCCATGCTCATCCCGCTGCCGACGGCGGCGGACAACCACCAGACAGTCAACGCCGAGCTGCTGCAACACGCCCGGGCGGCCGTCCATTTCCCGCAGTCCGAGGCCACTCCCGCCACCCTGGCCAAAACCTTGAACGACTGGCTGGAAAACCAGGAGCAATGGCGCCAATTGGGCCAAAACCTACACGCTTTCGCCCGCCCCCAGGCGGCCGCCGACCTGGTCCAGCTGCTGCGCGACACCCTCGCCCGCCGACCGCAGCAACCATGAACGGCAGCCCCGGACGGTTCCCGGCCGGCAGCCCAGACACCCCGGACGAACGCACGGTGACGTCCAGACGCGCGGCCTGCCGGCTTTTTCGTCCAGAAGTCATGCCTTCCTCTGAACAGCAAGGAGAGCCATCATGTCTCAACCGCCCATTCGTGTCATGTCGATCATGGCCCACCAGGATGACTTTGAATTCACTACCGGAGGGCTCTTCGCCTGGCTGCGCCACCGCTACGGCGACCGCGCGGTCCTCAAAATCCTCGCCACCACCCGCGGCGCCTCAGGACACCAGGACATGAGCCTCGAACAAACCTTCCGCCGCCGGGAGCAGGAAGCCATGGCCAGCGCCAACGTCATCGGCGCGTCCTACGAATGCCTGTCTCTCCTCGACAACAGCCACGCCGTCGGACAGGTCTTCCCAGACCGCAACACCCTGGGCGGCCTCTGGAACGCCATCCGCGACTTCCAGCCCGACTTCATCGTCTGCCCGCCCGTCATCACCGACCCGCGCGCCGGCATTCATATCGACCACTACAACACCGCCTGGGCCGTCCGCTTCGTCGCCTACCAGCTCACCGTCCCGCACGCCTACCCGGCACTCTCCGAAAAAGCCCGCACCGCACGCTTTCCGGCGCCGCTCATCATCAACTGCGATGATCTCTACGCCTGCGAAAACGGCTTTGACGTCGCCCTCGACATCAGCGCCGTCTACGCCCAAAAGCAACGCATGGCGCTCTGCCACGAATCGCAAATCTACGAATGGCTGCCCTGGAACGGCATGAAAACCCCGCCGACACCCGAACAGTTCCTCGCCAACTTCCGCAACCGGCACCACTCCATCAATCTCAGATATGGACATGACGACGACGCGCCCCGCGAATTCTTCCGGGTCACCTTCTGGGGCCGCCGTCCGACCAAGGAAGACCTCGCCGCCGTGTTCCCCGACACGC
>JAKLHU010000606.1 GCA_022709995.1 Verrucomicrobiota bacterium
AATCCAAAACCAGGCCCTGGACAAGCTGCGCTCACTCCTGGAGGAGGACGGCATCATCGACCACAACCTCCTGAACGAACTGGCTAACGCCCAGAGCGTCAGCCAGAATCTGCCGGAAGTGGCCGGCGCCTCCGCCATGTGAGGCCCGTCCGCCTGACGCCCCACTTTTTTTGCCTGCGCAACGCCGCGACCCGAAGCCGACGCGGTCTCACTCAGCCAAATCTGACCGCGTCGACCAGCCTCCAGATGACAAAAAAACGCCTGGCGGTTGGATGCCCTCGGCTCCGCAGTTCCTGCCTCAAGCGGCAAGAACCACGCAGAAAACCAGCCGGAACACCGCCGGCCAGCCAACCCCGGCCTGGAGGAACGGCAACGGCTCCGCCCAGGCGGTCAAAGCCCATCCCCCCTGCTGGCCTTGCTGGTTTGGCTACGGCTTGGCGGGCGGCATGTACCTTTTCATAATCTGCAGCTGACGCGCCAGCGGCGCCGCCGAATTCGCGACGTCAACCGGCTGGACAATGAAAAGATGCCCCCGAGGCCACCACGGACCGGCCGCCCAATAGGCGCAGCCGCGATACACGTCGGCCCCCTCCCGGCACAGATAATCCAGCGTGTCGGCCAAAACGGCCAAACCGTCGTCATCGGCCGGCGCCCCGATTTCCGCCACGTACGCCGTCCGCCCCAATCGACGACACCAGGCGGCAACGCCCTCCAGGCGCTCACGGCCAATCGTCCGACTGACGACCTCCGGCGATGTCCCGGCATTGTCGCGGTCGAAATAAAGATGCACCTCGTAGGCGAAATGCCGTCCGGGGTCGACCACGCCAGCCATGATCTCCGAATTGCGGCCAAAGCCCCAGTCGTCATGCCAGGAAAAGGCCCCGCTCCAGTTGGCGCCCGGCACCAGCACGAGATTCGCCGCCCCGGCTGACCGAATCGCCGCCAGCGCGGCATTGGCCGCCGCCAGCCAAGTCGCCACCGGCAGACCATGCGGTTCGTTCATCAACCCGAAGACCACCCGGTCATTCTGCCGGAAACAACCCGCCAGACGCGCCCACAAATCGGCAAAATCGGCCACGCCGACCGCCTCCGAGCCGATGACCTGGCCATGGTAACGGGCGAAATTGTGCACGTCAAGAATGACCTGGCCGCCAACGCCGGTGATGAAACGCACCGTCTCCATCAACCGCGACAACTCCCCGGCATCAAGTCCCGCCCCCAGAAAAGGCTGCAAACGCTCCCAGCGAAAAGGCAGCCGATGAATACGAAATCCACGTTCAAAAAAATACCGCAACGTGCCCTCGTCCGGATAAACATAGTCCTGACCATGAATCCCCGGAAGGCGCGCCTCGCCAAATTCCGCGCCGCAGACGTTGATCCCCAACCCGAGCGGCACGACGACCCCCGGCGCCCGCACCGCAAACATCCCGCCCGACGCGGCTGCGCCGCCAACCAGAAAACACCACGCCGCCAAACAACTGACCTTCACACTGATGCCCATAACGCCCTCCCACTAAAAAAACCGGCGGCGCTTCGCCGGGCGTCCATGGCTGCCAGGAACATCCGTTCCTCCAATCCCATGCAACACACCAACTCTACAATATATATCATATATCATGTCTAACCGCA
>JAKLHU010000607.1 GCA_022709995.1 Verrucomicrobiota bacterium
CGGGAGCTGGTGATCATGAAAGGCAGCGTGGCCGTCAACGGCGTTTCGCTGACTGTCGCCCGTCTGGAGCAGGACCGGTTCGGGGTCTGCATCATCCCGCACACCTGGGCCCATACGAATCTGTCGCTTTTGCGCCGTGGCGACCTGGTCAATTTGGAAGCCGACATGATTGGCCGGTATGTCCTCCGCCGGCTGGAAGTCCAGGCGGAAAGGAGCAGCTCGAAAGTCGGCTTGGAGCAGCTGGAGAAGGCCGGCTTCCTGTGAAGGTTTTCCGGCCGGGTCGTTTTTATGCGTGGCTGGCGACCGTTTTTTTTGCTGATTCAGACGTTAAGATGGTGATTAGGCGCCGGCCGGCGGCATCACGGGGCGGGGCTTCATGACGCGAAATGACTATAATCGGGAGAACACAATGATGACGAATCGCCGCACGGTATTTTTTGTCGGCTTCCTGTTGACGTTGGCGTTGCCGTTGCTGGGCGGCATCCCCCTGGCCCGCCAGGGCACGGCGGTGGCGGAGATTCTGATTGACGCTGACGCCCACCCGGCGGTCCGGTACGCGGCTGCCGAATTCCAGCATTGGGTGGAGGAGATCAGCGGCGCGAAGCTGCCGATGGTGACGGCCCCGGGCGGCGCCGCGCATCGGCTGCTGTTTGCCGACGCCACGACCTCGGCCCATTTTCGGGCGTTGGCGTCGTCCTACGGCGACGATCTCGCGCGTCTGCAGGGCAAGGACGGCTACGCCATCCGCAATGACGGCCGCAACGCGGTCGTGTTCGCGGTTTGCCCGCGCGGCGTCCTCAATGGCGCCTATCGCGTGCTGTACAAGAACAGCGACCTCATTTGGGCGCGGCCGCATCCGGGCTACGGCACCGTGTTCAGCCGCAATCCGGATCTGGAACTGCGCTGGGCCGACTACCGCGACATCCCGTCCTTCCGGATGCGCGGCTGGCAATTCAATTCGGCCCCGAAGCATGACAGCAACACGCTCTGGCAAATCCGCAATGGCAGCAATTGGATCAATCATCTGACCTATGACCAGGACTTGCTTCAATACGGCACTTTTTTCGAGTACGGCGGCGGCCACAACCTGGTCGGCCTGTACATGCCCGAAGCCAAGTATTTCGAAAAACATCCCGAGTTCTATCCCTGGAAGGACGGCCGGCGCCTTCGTCCCGGCGACTACAGCCACCGGACCCAGCTGTGCTTTTCCAACCCGGAGTGCTATGCGGCATTTGAAAAGGAATTCGCCAGTCACGTCGCCGCCAACCCGGATTACGACACCTACCGGGTTTTGATTGAGGACAACTACCTCTTGTGCGAATGCGAGGCGTGCCAGCAGCCGGTGCCGGCCGCCGACGGCGGCATGGTCGCCTTTGGCGACAAGGATTTCTACTCCACCCAGTTTTTCGTCTGGTTGAACAAGCTGGCGCGCTGGCTGCGCCGCGAGCATCCCGGCAAGAACCTGGCCACCTACGCGTATTTTTTCACCGAGGTCCCGCCGCGAGTCAAGGTCGAGGACAACATCAACGTGATCCTGTGCGCCATTTACAAGGATTCGCGGGCCAGCCTGGAAAACCGCAAAAACATCGAGTCCGACGACCGTTTCCTGGGCTGGGCGAAAATTT
>JAKLHU010000608.1 GCA_022709995.1 Verrucomicrobiota bacterium
GAATCATAGCGATCAGGTCCGGGCTGGGATAGAAGCACGGCCGGAACCGCCAGCAGGAGAGGAAGCAGCAAGAGCAGGGAAAGATGTCTCATGGTTTATTTCCCCTCCTGGAGTGCGATGATGTCAAGGCGGAGGCGGGCGGCTTCGGCGGCGGTCAGGCGGTTTTCAGCGGCATTGCGGGCCTGTTTGAGCAGTTCGGTCCGGCGCGGCGAATCGGGTTGCCCGTCGAGTGCTTGGAAGAACAGGAAGTCATCCAGTCCGGCACGGAAGCCTTTCCAGCGGCGCGAGGGCATGACGGTGGTGTCGCCGGCCGGGTAGATGGCGACGGGCGAGGCGGACTGGCGGAAGTCGTCCAGCGGCACGCCCCAGGTGTCGCCAGCCAGGCCCAGCGCGGCCCAGAAACCGACGCCGGTCAGATTCCGTTGAAAAGCGAAGGCGCCCATGCGTCGGTAGAATGCAGTTGGCGACAAGCGCTTGTGATGGACCGGGCACCAGTAGGTGGACAGGACCGCAACTTGGTCGCGGGACGTTTTTTCCAGTTCCGCCGGCATGTTCTGGAACCATTCGGCATGGTATTGCAGGTAGTCGACGCAACGGGCCGCGAGCGCCCGGGTGATTTCTTCTATCTTCGTCGAGCCGCAGGGGTCGGCGTAGACGCGCACGTTCGGATCGGTCGCCTTGGCCGCGCGGGCGGCCGCGTAAAAGTCGTCGCGCAGATTTTCATCATATATATAGAAGTAGAAGTCTTCGTAGGAGAGGTTGCGTTGTTTCAAGTGGTCGACGATGGCCTTGGTCCATTGGCCGTAGGCCTTGGCCCCGGCTACGGTCGTGATGTCGAGCTTGCCTTCGGGGAGGATTTTCAGGCTTGGCGCCGAACATCTCAGCATGAGCAGGCCCTTGCCCTGGAGCAGGTCGAGGCGGGCGTCCAGGGCGCTGAAATCGGGTGCTTGGATCATGTCGCCCTCGGTGTTGAAGAGGGCCGGCGCCCGCTCCAGCACATGGAAGGTGTTGACGTAGTTGCCGGTCAGTTCGTCGAGGATGTTACCGGCCAGTTCGCCGGTGGCGCCATAGAGGCTGCAGTCCCAGACGATGACCGAGAGCGGATGGCGGGCGGGCAGGGCGAGGGCTCCGCTGACGCGCACGGCCAGCCCGCATTCGGTGGTCTGGCGGCTGGCCGTGTCCGTGCAGCGGATGACGCCGGCGTGCGTCCCGGCTGGCAGGCCTCTGGTGTCAAGGTCCAGGAAGAGCTGGCGGTTTTCCGCCGCCGGGATGACGACGACGCCGTCCGGGCTAAGGGCGGGCAGGACGTCGGCAAGCAACTGTCCAAAGCTGGCGCGGATGTGCGCAGCCTCCCGGAGCGTCAAACTCGAAGCCGGGAAACCGTCGGCCTGGACGCGGACATAAGCGGTTTGCGGGCCGGGGTTGAAAAGCATCAAGGCGGCGTAGACGGCTTCGCCCCGGGCGGCCGTCAGGGCCAGCGACGGCCGGACCGCCGGCGGCAAGGACAACCTGACCGCGATCATGATCGACGTGCACCCGCCCCAGATGCGGGTGTGAGGGGGGGCGGCTGCGGAACGGGGGCGGCTCATGAGTGGGGCCCTTCGCGCGATGGTAT
>JAKLHU010000609.1 GCA_022709995.1 Verrucomicrobiota bacterium
GCGCGCGGTCGACTTGCTGCAGTCGTTTCCGTTTGTCGACGGCAGCCGGATCGGCGCCACGGGCGGGTCGGGTGGCGGCAATCAGACCATGTATTTGGCCGCGTTTGACGAGCGGGTGTTGGCGGCGGCGCCGGTGGTGAGCGTCGGGTCGTACCAGTCGTATGTCGGCGGCGCCAACTGCATTTGCGAGCTGCTGCCGGACGGGCTGGAGATTTGCGAGGAGTCGTCGCTGCTGGCGTTGACGGCGCCGCGGGCGTTGTTGATCTGCAATGCGATGCATGACAGCAATCCGACCTTCCACGTGCCGGAGATGCTGCGTAGCCAGACCGAGGCGCGGAAGGTGTACTTGGCGCTGGGCGTGCCGGAGAAGCTGGCGACGCTGGCCTTCAACGCCGAGCATTCGTATCCGGACGAGGTGCGTTCGGCGGTGCTGGGATTTTTTGACTACCATCTGCGCGGCCGGGGCTCCTGTCTGCCGGCGCCGTTGCCGTCTTACCAGGAGCAGCCGGAGGAGAAGTTGATGGTGTTTGCCAAGGGCGCCCGGCCGCCCGAGGTTTGTAGCATTGAGGACTATGTCGCCGGGCGGGCGGCGGTTCTGCGGAGGACGGCCCGGGGCACGGCGGCGGAATTGCGGTCGGTGCTGCGTCTGTCCGAGGAGGGCTTGGCCTGGCTTGACGATCTGTATACCGAGCAGGGCTGGCGCAAGCTGTGCGTCACGGGGACGAGCGGCCGCATGCTGCCGCTCTTGTGGCGGGAAGGCCGTTCCGGGCGGTGCCGGATCCTGGCGTCGTCGGCCGGCAAGGCCGGCCTGGCGGGCGCGGCGCAACTAGCGGCCGCGTTGGGGTCGGACGATTCGGTGCTGCTGTTCGACCATTATGGCACGGGCGAATGCGGCTTTGTCGACACCGGCACGCGGCGGGACCAGCATTTGCTGAGCCGGTCGCTGATGTGGCTGGGGCGGCGTCTGATGGGCGAGTGGACGCAGGACTGGCTGCTGGTCGCGGCGGCCGTCCGGCGGCTCAATCCCGGCGGGCGCATGGCATGGCAAGGTTTTGGGGACAGCGGCATCGCCGCGTTGTTCGCGGCGGTCTGCGGCGGCGGTGATGACTTGGCCGAGGTCGTGATGGTCAAGTCGGCGTCGACTTTGGCCCAGCCGGGCGAGACGATGGCCTGCTGCATCCCCGACATCCTGGTCTGGGGCGACCTGGACCACGCGGCGTCCTTGGCGCCGTGTCCGGTGCGGCGGGAGGATTGAGGAGCGCTGGCGAGTCGCTTGGCGGCCCTTGGCCATGGTGCTGCCAGGAGCCGCCTGACCGCCAGTGGCGAGGCCATAGTAGCGCTTCCGGCGCCGAAATCGGAGTGTGACCAAAGCCCATAGTGCGGCGGTCGGGCGTTGGCGGGAAAGACGCTCGGGCGCCCCAGGGCCTGGGGCGCCTACTTCGGCGGGAAAGACGCTCGGGCGCCCCAGGGCCTGGGGCGTCAACTTCGGCGGGAAAGACGCTCGGGCGCCCCAGGGCCTGGGGCGTCAACTTCGGCGGGAAAGACGCTCGGACGCCCCA
>JAKLHU010000061.1 GCA_022709995.1 Verrucomicrobiota bacterium
TCCTGGACGGCCCTGACCGAAGGCGAAGTCAACTTCCCGGTCGTCATGCGCGAATTGCGCGCCGCCGGCTATCAAGGCCCGCTGGTGAGCGAAGTCTCCGCCAACTTGGCACCCTGGGCCGAAACCGCCAACACCATGCGCAAAATCGCCGCCATGTGAAACTACCACCCAAACCGACTGACCTGGACGATTCCCCATCCGTCCCATCAGTCCCATATGTCCCGGCAACGGCAGCGCGACTCCGACGAAACCGACGGCAACAAAGGCCGGAACTCCTTCACCAGAGAGGTAACATCATGGCAGTACGCATCAAAAACCGCAAGTGCGAATGGCGCCTTGGCGACGACGGCATGACCTTGGGCTTCTTTGACTTGCGAACCAACACCAACTACGCGCAAACGGTCCCGCCGGCGCCGTGTGCCTATGCCCGGCGCAACGGCTGGAAAACGGAAGCGTGCGCCGCCGCCTTCGATGGCGCCTTGCTGCACGTCACCTTCGCGGGGAACTCCGGGTCAGTCACCATTAAGGTCGACATCGCGGATGACTATTTCGTGTTCACGGTGCAGAATGTGACCGGCGACTTCGACGAAGTCGCCTTCATCAACATCCCGACCATCCTCCAGCCCGACCCCGAACAGCCTTTCGGAGCCGCCATGATCGCCCTGAGCCTGAAGTCCAATGTGGAAGAACTGCCCGGCCCGCAGCAGCACTTGTGGACCGCCGCCTACCGGCAGTTCGGCTTCGCCGGCGCCCAGACCGGCCTGGTCACCGCGCCGTTCCCGGAAATGCGCGCCGCCATGAAAACCATGGTCGGCAGCGCCCCGGACGTGCCCCATTCACCCCACTGCGGACCCTGGGCCCTCGACAGCGACCTGCCCCCGAAATCCAATGTCTTCGGGTCGCCCTCCGAGCAGAATGTCGACCGCTGGATTGACTTCTGCCACCGGATGGGCTTCAACGCCATCGAGTTCAACGGCGCCATCGACTACGGCAGCTACCAGCCCAACCCCGCCGTCTACCCCCGGGGCTACGCAAGCGTGAAAGCCGTCACCGACAAATTGCACGCCGCCGGCATCCTCGCCGGCATCCACACGATGTCGTTCTCCATCGCCAAACGCTGTGCCTGGGTGACGCCAGTGCCGGACCCGAGGCTGGCCAAGGAAAAATCCTACACCCTCAGCCAAGACATCACCGCCGAGGACGCCGACCTCTTCCTGGCGGAAACGACCGCCGACCTGCCCCCCCTGGTCAACTACTACATCCGGCGCAGCATGACCCTCCAGATCGAGGACGAACTGGTCCAGTACACCGCCATCAAAACCGACCAGCCCTACGCGGTGCTGGCCTGCACCCGCGGCATCCTGGGCACCAAGGCCGCCGCCCACCCCAAAGGCGCCAAGGTGCACCACCTGAAGGAATGCTGGGGCTGCTTCGTCCCCGATGGCGAATCGACCCTCTTCTCCGAAGTGGCGCAACGCATCGCCACGGCCGTCAATGCCTGCGGCTTCGACTTCGCCTACCTCGACGGACTCGATGGCGCCCATGTCATCGACACCGAAGAGACCCGCTGGCACTACGGCGCCAAATTCACCTTCGAAGTGTTCAAGCATCTGGAAAGGCCGATCATGATGGAAATGGCGACCTTCCATCACCACCTCTGGTACGTCCGCTCCCGCATGCAGGCCTGGGACCATGCGACCCGGGCCCACAAGCGCTTCACCGACCTCCACGTCGCCTCCAACGACGCCGCCCGGCGCCTCTTCATGCCGCTTCACCTGGGCTGGGTCGGACTCCTGCCCTGGATCGATAGCAGCCATGACCCGACCCACTGGGACGACGTGGAATACATGTGGAGCAAAGCCCTGGCCACCGATGCGAACTACACCCTCCAGTGCATCAATCCGGATTCGCTCCTCGACGGCGCCTGGCTGAAAAACCTGGCCCCGACCGTCAAAAACTATGAACACCTCCGGCAAAGCCATTATTTCCCGGCCGCTGTCAAGCAGAAACTCGCCGTCGCCGGCGACGAATTCCGCCTGCGGCAGGCCCCGGACGGCGAATGGGAGTTCCAGCCCATCCAGGCCGCCCGCCACCAAATTGATGATCTCGAGGGCCTGACCGACGCCTGGGAGTTCCAGAACAAATTCCACGCCCAGCCCATGGGAGTGCGCATCCAGGCCCTGCCGGCCATCGACCGCTATGAATCCGAACAGGCCGTCGTCCTGGCGGACTTCACGGCGCCGAATGAATTCACCGACTTCGGGCCGACGATTACCATCCTCAACAGCGGCAAGCTCTACACCTACCCGTCCGCCGCTCCGGGCATGACTGCCAGCGTCGTCCCGGCCCGGCCCGAAGGCCCGGCCCCGACCGCCTGCGGCAAGTGGTCGGCAACCAGGGCAACGACCGACGCGCTGATTCCGACATCCGCCTCCGACGACCGCTTCTCCCTCCTGGACCACTTCGAACGCGAATACCGCCTCCATCCGGCCTCCTGGATCGGGCTCGGCAAAGCCTTCGCGCCGGCTCTCGATTTAAGCCGCAACCAGGGCATCGGCTTCTGGATCAAGGGCGACGGCCAGGGCCAGCTGGCCAACATCGCCCTGGTCACCCGGTCCCATGGCGTGACCCACACCCAGCACTACCTCAAAATCGATTTCACCGGCTGGCGCTATGTGGAACTGCTGGTTCCGGAAACGATCCGCTTCGACGAGCATTCCTGGCCGTTCGAACGCTGCCATTATGGCATCTACCGGTCGACGCCGGTGTTCGCCAACTGCATCGGACTCGACCTCTGGTTCAACGACGTCCCCGCCGGCAAAACGGTTGGCTGCCTCCTCAGCCCGGTCAAGGCTTTGCCCCTCGTCGACCAGCCGGTCGTCAATCCGTCCCTGACCGTCGCCGGCAAAACCGTCGTCTTCCCGGTCCAGCTCGCCACCGGGCAATATCTGGAATACTGGGGCGGCAAAACGGCGAAAGTGTTTTCCGGCAAGGGCGACCTGCTCGCGGAAGTCACCCCGCAGGGGAATGTCCCCACCCTCGCAGCCGGCGCCAACGATGTGCATTTCGCCTGCGCTCGGCCGAGCCTCCGGCCCCATGCGTGGGTCACGGTCTTCACCAAAGGCAAAAAAGCCCTCCGGCGCTGACGGCAAGGACAAAACCGATAATCTGGCCGCGAAGGCCTGACCCGGCATTCGCCGGGCGGGCCGACCGGGCTGGCATAGGTCAGCCGGGGTGGCGCAGGCCGGCCGGCCCTTCCGTCAAGCCGGCATCAATTTGGCCAGGCCAATGCTGTTGGAACCTTTCAGATAGACCCATGTCCCGGGCGTCATTTCCGCGGCCAGGCCACTTGCCGCGGCGACGTCCGGATAGCTGGCCAGGCCCATGCCGGCGGCTTCCCGGGCCAGTCGCGGCCCAACCGTGACGATGCGGTCGCGAGGAAACATCCGCCGAGCCAGCCGCAGCGCATCCCGATGCGCCCGCTCACTGGCTGCGCCGAGTTCCAGCATGTCGCCCAAAACCAAGACGCGCCTTTGGGCATCCCGGCTGATTTCCGCAAACCAGGCCAGGCTCGCCGCCAAACTGTCGGGATTCGCGTTGTAGGCGTCATTGACCCAGTGCACGCCGCCGATTTCGCGGCGGGCCATCCTGGCGCCGGGCAGCTCGCACTGCCGCAATCCGGCGGCGGCGGCTTCCAAATCAAGCCCGACCGCCAGTCCGACCAAAACCGCGGCCGCCGCGTTTTTCGCCTGATGCTCGCCGCCCAGCGGCCAGACCACCTGCTGCGACTCGCCGGTGTCGCGCCGCGTCAGCGCCAGCCCATAGCCGTCGCCGCAGAGACCAAGATACTGGCAGCGCAAATCGGCGTCCGCCTCCGGGCCAAAAGTCAGGACCCGGCGCGGACCGGCATGACGGCGCAAGACATCCAGGCCTTCCGCGCCCGCCGGCACGATCGCCATGCCGGCCGCCGCCAGTCCGGCCAACAGGTCGCCCTTTTCCTCGGCCACGCCGCGCAAATCGCCAAACGCCTCCAGATGCGCCGCGCCGATATGACAAACCAGCCCGCAGACCGGCTCGACCAAAGCCGCCAGCCGGGCGATCTCGCCAGGATGATTGCTGCCCATCTCAATCACCGCCGCCCGCGTCGACGCGGTCAGCCGCAGCAAATTCCGCGGCACCCCGAAATGATTGTTCGTATTGCCCAGCGTCTTCAGAACGTGCCCGGGCCAGCGCTGCTCCAACACGGCCGCGCAGATTTCCTTCGTGCTCGTCTTCCCGCAACTGCCCGTCACCCCCAGCATGAACAACTCCGGAAAACGACGACGATGCGCCAACGCCAGGCTCTGAAACGCGGCCAGGCTGTCAGGCACCAGAACGCACCCGCAGCCGCAACCGCGCAACACGGCCAGGTCTTCCTCGGTCGGCGGCCGCTGCACGCACACCGCCGCCGCGCCCGCCCGCGCCGCCGCCGCGAGGTAGTGGTGACCATCAGCCAATTCGCCGACAATGGCCACGAACAACGCTCCCGCCCGCACGGACCGGCTGTCGTCCAGCACGCCGCTGACGCCCTCGCCCGCCGCCGGCAACAGCCACTCGCCGGCAACGGCCGACTTGACTTCATCCCAACTGAAAAAAATATCCGCCATTTCTCCCCCTTGCCTGGGCGCCTCCCACCGGAAGCGATGAGTTGCTTTCTATATGTCCCATCTATCCAGCCAGCATTACGCATAAGCGAAGAGCATAGGACGCATGGAACCAATACTCCTTAATTTAAGGATTCGGTTTGGCCTTGGGCGACTGCAATAACGCCAGCGCCTATTCGTCCCATGGTCCTATGTGCCGTCCCATACGTCCCATACGTCCAATACGTCCTATACGTCCTATTTCTCCGTCCTATATGTCCCATCTATCCAGCCAGCATTACGCATAAGCGAAGAGCATTGGTCTTATACATCCCGTCATTCCGGAAATCCAGCCCAGTTCGGCCCGGAATGGGACTGATGGGACGTTCTGGGACGACTGCGCCTTGATGATTCCATTCCATCGGGATTGCCAATTACCCCCCTCACGTGTTTTTTTGCCGCCCCGAAATTGCCAGCGGCAAGAGCCGCCGGCGGCTCAAAGCGGTGAACGGGCGCTGACTCTGGTGCGACCACGCCAGCCACGTCGGCGATGCGCCTATTTGCCCAGCTCCCGCGAACGGTCGCGGGCGGCGGTCACGACTTTTTCCGTCAGGCCGCGGAAGTCGCCGCGGGCCATGACCGCCAGCCCGGCCGCCGTCGTGCCATGAGGGGATGTCACCGCGTCACGCAGCTGGTCCGGGGTTCCGAGCTTGCGGGCCATCATCTCGGCGGCGCCGGCGATCGTCTGCACGGTCAGGTCCAGAGCCAACTCGGGGTCGAGGCCGACCTTTTCCCCGGCCTCCGCCATGGCCTTGGCCAGCTCGAACACATACGCCGGCCCGCTGCCGCTCAACGCCGTGACGGCATCCAGCTGCGCCTCCTCGACGCGCCGGACCAAACCGAGAGCGCCAAGCAGCCGTTCGGCAATGGCCGCGGCCGCATCGTCCGCCGCCGGCCCCAAAGCATACGCGGAGGCGCCCTTGCCGACCATCAGCGGCGTATTCGGCATGACCCGGATCACCCGCCCGGTGCCAAACCAGCCGGCCAGCTTGGCCATCGTGATGCCGGCGCAGATCGAAATGACCAGCGCTCCCGGCCGCAGCGGCGGCAGGGCCATGACCGCCGCTTCAGCGACCTGCGGCTTCACCGCCAGCAGCACGACCTCCGCCGTCCCGATCCTGGCGGCGGCCGATTCCACGCACGCAATCCCGGTCTGGGCCGTGAAAGCATCCCGGGCCGGGCCGGAAATGTCGGCCGCGACGATGCCGGCCAAAGGCCACAAGTGATAACGCGCAATGCCGGCGCCCAGGGCGGTCGCCATCTTTCCGGCTCCGATAAACAGCAGTTCCATCGTGTTCACTTCCCTGATTTGAAGATGTCGTCGAAGACGACTTTTTCGGGTGGCTTCGGCAGCGGGTCGCCGTGCGCCATGGCCTCGCGCAATTCGGCGGCCATGTCCTCGTCATACCACCAGTAGTAAATGCTCTCGTTGCTGTATTTGCCCAGAACCGCCGGCGGGACGCCGAATTTATTCCAGTACAGCAGCCGGGTATAATTGATGTTCCAGAGCAGCGCGTAGGGATGCTGCGCAAAGACGAGCCGGTCGATCTCCCGGCAAATGGCATGGCGTTCCCGGACGCTGAACACCGTTTTCTGCTTTTCGATGAGCGCATCCACCGCGGGATCGCGGAAGCCGGCGATGTTGCTGCCGCCGGGACGGTCGGCTTCCTTGGCGGACCACATGCCCTCGGGATTCTTGAACAGACCGGCCCCCCAGGCCGCCCAGGTCATGTCAAAACTGAACGAATCCATGTCCTTGGCCCACGCCGACCAGTCCTTGTTCTGGATCGTCATCCGCACGCCGACATCCTTCAAGGCCGTATCAAACAAGGCCAGAAACTTGCTCGAGACGCCATCCCGGTTGAGAAACGTGAACTGGAAGGCGCGGCCGGCCTTCTCCAAAAGGCCCGTTTGGGGATTGGCCTTCCAGCCCGCCTCCGACAACAGCCGCCGGGCCGCGTCGCGGTCGAAAGGAACCGGCTCGTTCGGACAGGGATGCTCCGCGTCGTACAAGTCCTCCCAATACGACCGGTGCAAAAAATACTGGTCGTACATCATCGTGTGATTCATGGTCTGCCGGTCAATCAGGTGCGCCATGGCCTTGCGCACCCGCACGTCGTCAAACGGCGGTCGCCGCATGTTCATCGCAAAACCCTGGAACCCGACGGGATTATGGTTGTACACCGCCTGCTTCACGATCCAGTTGTTCCGGACCGCTTGGACGCGGTCCTCGATCCGATGCCACTGACTCGCGGTGTAGACAGGAAAAATGTCGATCTCGCCTTTCTTGAAGGCCTCGAAGGCATTGTCGCGATCCTCGAAGAAACGGCATCGGACAATGGCGAAATTGTTGCTTCCCCGGGCGCTGGGCCACGCGGCGCGCCACCAGTCCGGCCGCCGTTCCAGGACGAGCTGGATGCCTTCCTGGAGTTCGCGGACGCGATACGGGCCGGAAACGACGGGGAACTCGAAGTTGATCTTGTTGAAGTCGCGGCCGGCAAACACATGCTTGGGCAGGACGCTGAAGCCACCGGCGGCGCCGAGGTTCTGCCAATGGACTTCCCGAGCCTGGAAGCGAATGGCCCGGCCATCTTCCAGGATTTCCGGCGGCAGCAGCCGCTCCAAGCTGAGCTTGTGCGGGCCGGTCAAGTTGGCCGGGTCGACGATAGCCTGGTACGTCCAGGCGACGTCTTCCGCGGTCACCGGCCGGCCGTCGCTCCAGCGGGCTTCCGGATCAAGCCAGAATGTAAATGTCTTCTTCTCCTCCGAAATGGTCCAGCGGCAAGCCAGCCCGCGGTCGTACTCCAAAGTCTGCGAATCCATGCCCACGAGTGATTCGTACAGCGAATCAAAAACCCGCGCACTCATCGTGTTGTTGTCTAGATAATAGTTCAGGCTTTTTGGCGAAGGCCCTAGGTATTCCGTGATTTCGCCCCCGGGAAGAGCCTGCGGGCTGGCGACCGGATCGGGCCGGCCAACGGCGCTGGCACGCGGAAAACTCTCCTCCCCGCACACCGGCCACAGAAAAGCGAATATCGCCGCCAAAACAAACGCTATGCGCATGACTGCATCCTCCATCCCCAGCCTACCTCAGCCTACCTCAGCCGACCCAGTCTACCTCAACCGACCCCAGCCGACCCGTTGCGCGTGCGGGTGCGGTGACTACCAGGCCAGCGCCTCCGGCGCCACGAAATACAGCCGCCCGGCTTCCACGGCCGCACCCTGCCACGGCAGCACCGACCGTAGCGGATTGGCCTTCACGTCGGAACGCATCGACATCAAGACATCCAGAAAACCGCTGGCGGCCGAATAGTCCACCAGCTCGGCGTCCGTCGTGCCCCCCAATGTCTCGGCCCGGGCCACGGCGTCGTCGAAATAGCCGAGTTCATCAACGAGCTGGCAGCGCAGCGCCTCGGCGCCGGAGAGCACCCGCCCGTCGGCAAACTCCGCGGCCATAACCGCATCGGCGTCGGCGTACGCCTGGCGGCCATCGGCGACCACGGCGGCAAATTCACGGAACGTCGCCGCGACCAGGGACTGGACGTAGGCGCGTTCCTTGTCGGTGCGGGGGCGGCTCCAGTTGAGCATGTCCTTCATGTCGCCGGAACGGTACACCTCCGGCGCCACGCCGATTTTGTCCAGCAGCGCGCCGGCATTGAAGCCAGGCATGATCACGCCGATGCTCCCGGTGAAGGTGAGGCGATTGGCCACGATCCAGTCGCTGCCGGCCGCGATGTAGTAGCCGCCGCTGGCCGCCATCGACCGCATGCAGGTGACCACCGGAACGCCGGCCCGGCGGCAGGCCTTCACCTGGCGCCAGACTTCATCGCTGGCGGTGACTTCGCCGCCCGGGGTGTCCATGTCCAGAATAATTGCCCGGACGCCATCCTTGACGGCGGCCTGGAGGGCCTCGATGATACGGCTGGCGGACTGTTCGGAACGCATGTTGCTGTTGGCGATCAGCCCCTTGACGCCGACAACGGCAATCCGCTCCCCCGAGCCGGGACGCCTGACCACCGCCCGGATGCTCCGGGGCCGGCCTGCAGCCCGACCCGCCGACATGGTCTTGCCCAAATTGAAGTCGCTGTCAAGGGAATCA
>JAKLHU010000610.1 GCA_022709995.1 Verrucomicrobiota bacterium
TTCATCATCACCGCCAACGGCCCCGGCAGCGCCAGGGCCACGTTCCCGACGACCGCGCCCATGCGCTCGCTCTATGGCCTGACGACCGCGACCGGCGCCAACACCTGGACCTTCACCGCCGACGGCATCGCCGCCGACATCCTCTGGCCGCTGTGAACTCTTCCCCCGGACCGGCTTCGTTCCAGTGCGCCCCCGTCCGCGTCATCTCCCCCAAAACCCAATGGATACGCCATGAAAAACGCCTTCACCCTCATCGAGCTGCTGGTCGTCATCGCCATCATCGCCATCCTGGCCGCCATGCTGCTGCCCGCCCTGTCCCAGGCCCGCGAGAAGGCCCGCTCCATCAGCTGCATCAACCAAATCAAGCAAATCGGCCTCGCCCATCACCTCTACACCTCGGACTTCGACGACTACTTCATCTCCGGCGATGTCACCCCCTTCTTCAGCAAGCTGTACTACCACGGCTATCTGACCGAAAAGAAACTCTTCTCCTGCCCCGACGCCGACTACAATTCAGCCGGCGCCACCGACTACAACCTGCTCCGCGACTGCTACGCGGCCCTGTACACCAACAAAGTCCTGCAGCCGGACGAACAGCTCCGCCTGACCGAAACCGACACCCCCTCGGCCGCCTTCCTGCTGGGCGACGGCTGGCGCCCCGACACCGGCAAGCCCTACTTTCTGATGAATTTCCAGACCGGCGCCTTCTCGCTGCCCATCCTCTACCACGGCAACGCCGCCAATCTCCTCTTCTTCGACGGCCACGCCGCCTCCTGCCAGCGCGGCGACTTCACCAACGGCAACGTCTACTACAAAAACTTCGCCGTCGTCCGGGCCTCCTGGCAATACCAGAAGCTGTTCTTCAAACATCTCTTCCTGTTCAAGGGCCGCGCCTGGTCGGATCTGACTCAAATCCGCTGACCGCCCCCAAGACAGCCAGGCCCGGTGCCGGCTGAACCGGCCCCGGGCCTGAAGATGTCAACACATGTTGACCGGCGGCGAGGCGCCGCCGGCAGTCGTCACATGACGACGTGGGTCTGGCCGGAATCGGCCGCCTGCTGCACGATCAGCGTCTGCCGCATACTGTGCAAAACGCCCGCCGTCGTCAGGTCGCAGGCGCCCAGATTGCCGGCCATGTCATTGAGAAAATCATCCAGATACGACCCATAGGGCCCGTCATCAACCGCGATGTCGTGCGGGGCCGGATCGCCGTTGCGGGCGCAATAAAGAGTCGTTTCGCCGTTCTGGCTTTCCAGGACGCCGCCATCGCCATGCACGGTGATGCGCCAATACTGGCGGAGCGAACTGGAGTGATCAGGCAACAAATACGACACGTCGCCGATCACTCCGCCGCCATTCTCCATCTGCAGCATGAACTGCGCGCAATCCTTGAAAAACGGCGTTGCCTTGGCCTTGGCATTCCAGGCCCGCGCCGCCGTCACCTCGCTGGGGCGCCGGGGGGGTTGACCGCGATGAGCGCAACCGCCGACAGGCAGCCGGCACCACGAGGCATCGAGAGCCTGATGGTCGGGGGCCGGG
>JAKLHU010000611.1 GCA_022709995.1 Verrucomicrobiota bacterium
CAGGCCATGGAAAAGAATGTGGTGGCCTATGAGACGAGCCGCAACCTCGAGGGCGGCAACTGGGGGAATTTCTTCCTCCACGCGCATCAGATTTACACCCCGGAAGTCATGCAGCAGGCCGACGGCCTGCTCCGGCAGGCCCGGGCCGTCGCCGCCGATGACGACAGCCGCGCCCGCCTTGATTTTGTCGCGCTGGGTTTGCAGGACTGCCGGCTCATGCTGGCGGCGCAAAGGGCTTTTCTGGAGTACCAGAAGCCCGGCAAGGCCATGGTGTATGCCAAAGCCTTGCGTGAACTGGACCACTTCCGGGCCGCCCATGCCGCCAGGGGCTATGCGGATATCGGGTTCCTTGTGTCCATGGAAAACCGCCATTGGCCGCGGCATTTCCTCCAAGTGAGTGACGACGACCGGGAAATCACCGGATGGAAGATCCAATTCGACCCGGAGCAACGGGGCGACGCGGCCGGCTATGCCGGGTCGGGCCCGGGTCCGGACTGGGTTCCCATCGGCACGGATTCGCACTGGGAAAAACAGCCGGCCGGGCTGGCCTGGGAAGAAAAGCACGGCAAGCCCTACAAAGGCGTGGCATGGTACGCGGCCGAGATTGCGCCGACGGCGGCGGAACTGGCGTCGCCCATGCAGCTTTGCTTCGGCGCCGTTGACGGCAATGCCGTCATCTACCTCAATGGCAGACTGCTGCTCGACCGGCCCTATCCCTGGCAGGGAGACGCCGATTCCTGGAAAAAGCCCTTCAACGTGCCGATCCCGGACGGCGTCCTGCAAAGCGGCGTCAACCGGCTTGTCGTGCGCGTCGAAAAACACATCGCCGTCTCGGGAATCTGGCGCTCGGTGTATCTGGCCAAACGGCGCACCCCCGCGCCGGCCATGAGCGAAAACTGTTTGGCCGACGGCGACTTCGGATCCGGGGCGTTGAAGCAGTGGAACCCCAGCCGCATGGTCGGTCAGTTCGACTTCAGCGTCATCGCCCATCCCGACCTGGCCGGCCGCTACGCCCTGCGCATCGCCTGCACCGGCATCGACACGACCAATGCCATGCAGGCGTGGGGACGGGTCCTGCAGACTGTGCCGGTGACGCCGGGGCGGAAATACGCCTTCCGCATGCGCTTCCGCACCGAAGATGGGTTTGCCGGCCGCGTCGAGGCCTGGCTGCGCAGCGGCGCCAAAAACGGCCTGTCGGCGGCCAATATCAACCTCGGCACCCTCGCCTTGAATTCGGAGTGGCGTGAACTGACGGGGACCATTGTTCCAGATACGGATGCCTGTTCGGTTTACCTGACCATCACCCGCGGCGTCGGCACCCTGCTGATTGATGAAGCGCAGCTCTACGAGGTCAAGTCCGAAGACCAGCCGTGATGACGACCGGGGCGGTCGCGACGTCTTCCGTGGAGCCGGCCGAAACAGGCCCGGCTCGGCCCGCCGCCGGACGCTTTGGCCGCCGCCGGGCGCTTTGGCCGCCGCCGGGCGGCAGAGGCGGATCCGGGGGGGCGCTGGCGGCGG
>JAKLHU010000612.1 GCA_022709995.1 Verrucomicrobiota bacterium
AACGCTTGAGCGCCTCAGGGCCTGAGGCGCCTACTTGGCGCGCCTGTCCACTAGGACCGGCATTATCAATGGGTGACTGATTGCGAGAAGGCCGGCAAAAAGCGTCCGGCCGGGTTGAGAAAGCGTGGTCGAGGGGATATTTTACCACATCAAGCACGTCTATGCAACTCGGCGGCGGCATCATTGGTTTTCGGGCGCTGGTTCAGGCGCGGGGACAGTCATGGGTCAAGAGGCATCAGCAGTTCGGGCTCCGTCCAGGCGCCGTCGTCGGTGGTTCACGTTGAAGAACAAGCGGCGCCTGCCGGTCTGGCTGGCCTGGCTGCTGGCCCGGCTGGTCGGTTGGTACGGGTGGACGTTCCGGGTGCGCTATGACGACCCCGACGGTTGGTTGCAGAGCCAGTCGCCCTGGCCGGTGGTGGTGCCGGTCTGGCACAACCGTTTTTTCTTTCTGGCGGCGGTGGCGCCGAAGGCGCTGTTGAAGCGGGCGACGGTCTTGATCAGCGCATCCCGCGACGGCGAGTACATCTCGACGTTGATCCGTTTTTTCCATGTTGATGTCGTGCGCGGGTCTTCGAGCCGGGGCGGCATGCAGGCGATGCGGGCGATGCTGCAGAAGTTGAAGGACGGTCAGCTGATGGTCGTGACGGTCGATGGTCCGCGCGGTCCGCGCTACACGGTGCATCCCGGGATAGTCGCCTTGGCGTCTCTGGGCAAAGTCGGCGTGTTGCCGGCGGCGGTCAATGCGGAGAACTGCTGGCAGTTGAAAAGCTGGGATGGAACGCAGATTCCCAAGCCGTTTTCCAAGGTCACGCTCAAGCTCGGCAAGCCTTTTTTCCTGGATGACGGGGAGGCGCGGGAGGCCGGAGTGGAGAAGATTCGCCAGGCGCTCTTGGCCATCACGGACGACAGCGGCGCGAGCCCGGTCCGGAAAGCGTTGTCGGCGCCTTGAGGAAGGTTGTTTTTCGACGATAGACAAGAGGGGAACAGCATGAAGTTGTCATTATCCGGCCGGTTGGTGGAGAAGAGCGGCACGCAGACGGCGATGCCGGTGGTGGATTTTGTCCGCTTGGCGGCGCGTTGTGGGTATGACGCCGTTGATTTGCGGGGGTCGCAGGTCAATCCGGACACTTCGGCGGCCGTGCTCGCCGAAGTGAAGTCCGTCTTGCGGGCCTCGGGCCTGGCCGTGTTTGCCGGCCAGTATCACGGCAAGCTGGCGGATGCCGCCGAGGAGGAGCGGTTTGCCGGATTTGCCGCCAGGCTGGCGGATTTGGGGGCCTTCAGCATTCGGATGGGGGCGCCGCCGCCGGTCTTGAAGCGGGCGGCGCAACTGGTGGCGCCGCTGGGACTGCGGATTCATTATCAGATGCACACCAACAGTCCGTTTGAAACGATTGCCGGAGCCGCCGCGGTGCTGGCCGAGATTCATGAGCCGAATTTTGGCCTGGTCCCCGAACCGGCGAATTTGTCGCTGGCCGGATTGCCGTTCAGTCGGGACATGTTTGCGCCT
>JAKLHU010000613.1 GCA_022709995.1 Verrucomicrobiota bacterium
TGGGTGACCGATTACGCAAACCACGGTTTTCCACCACCGCCTCGCATTGCATTCTGGAATCATGGAGGTAAATTTGTCTTCCTGCTCCAGGTGGCGCCCGTATTGATGGCTTTTCCATTTTTCCGAGGGGGAGAACATGAACATGCTGTCCGAAATTTTTTACATCGTCGCCTGCGCCGCCTCCCCGGAGGGCGGCATATACCGGTACGCCTATGACAACGGCATGGTCCGGCAGCTGGGCTTCACCCCCATTGAAAACGCCAGCTATGTCACGCTCTCGCCTGACCGGCAATTCATGTATGCGGTCTGCGCCATTGGCGGCCAGGGCGCCGCGGCTGCGTTTAAGGTCAACCGCGACCAATCCCTGTCCCTACTCAACATCATGCCCACCGAAGGCGCTTCCACGTGTCATCTGGCGACCTCCCCCGATGGCAAATTCCTGTTCTGCGCCAACTACCGCAACGGCACCATCACCGAATTCGCCCTGCACGACGGCGCCCTCCTGAAAAGAACAAAAATCGTCCAGCATTCCGGCCGCGGTCCCCATCTCAAGCGCCAGGACGGCCCCCACGCCCACTTCACCAGCTTGACGCCGGACAACAAGTACCTTTGCGTCATCGACCTCGGCATCGACGCCGTCATCTGCTACCCCGTCACCCCGGAACAGGGCCTCGTCCAGGACCAGGCCATCGTCCACAAAGTCGAACCGGGCGCCGGCCCGCGCCACCTGGCCTTTGCCCCGGACGGCAAGCACGCCTACGTGCTGACCGAACTGGGCAACACCGTCATCACCCTGGCCTACCACGACGGCCATTTCACCCATCGGCAAACCATCAGCACGCTGCCTAAAGCCTACGGCGGCACTGCCTTTGCCGCCGCCATCCGCGTCTCCGCCGACCAGCGCTTTGTCGTCGCTTCCAACCGCGGCTTCGACAGCCTCGCCGTCTTCAAGATCCTGCCCGACGCGACCCTCGCCGCCCACGACATAGTCCTCACCGGCGGAAAATCGCCCCGCGATGTCAATTTCCTCCCCGACAACCGCCACTTCGCCGCCGCCAACGAAAGCTCGGACAGCGTCTTCTTCTACGACTACGATCCCGCCGGCGGCAAGCTGACGCCGGACGGCAATGTGATCACGACCCTGCCCTGCCCGCGCTGCATCTTCTGGTAAAACCACCCCGTCGCCGGCGCCAGCCCGCCGGCATCCGTCTCCCCCCCGCCGGAACCTCCTCCCGCCATGCCTGAACTGCCGGAAGTCGAAACCGTCTGCCGCGGACTCGCCGCCGGACTTGTCCACGCGACCATCACCGCGGTCGAGACCAGAGCGCGCCTCCGCCATCATCCGGAGCCGCGCGAACTCCAGGACTTCTGCCAGGGACGCACCATCCGCTCCATCCGCCGCCGGGCCAAATACATCCTTGTGATTTTCGCGGAAAACGACGGCCTCCTCCTTCACCTCGGCATGACCGGCACATTCAAGG
>JAKLHU010000614.1 GCA_022709995.1 Verrucomicrobiota bacterium
CCTAAATCGAGATCGCCAAATGGAATCGACATGGACGACGACAGCCGGATCGGAACGCCGGGGTTGCCGCGGACGTCCAGGACGCAGTCCCGGAAAGTCACGCTGAACAGCCCGCCCGCCAGATTCGCCAGGGTGAGCGCCGCCCCGGCTGGCGCCACGATCCGGCAATTGTGCAGTTCGACCCGGCCGCGCACGCTGTCACCACCGCCTTGGGCGGGATGAACGGAAAAGCCCCCGGCGGCGTTGTCCGCCAGCAGGCAGTTGCGATAGGTAATTGAAAGCGGCTGCGTCGAAGCCGAGGACTGCGACGTGTAGATGTAGCTGCCAAAACCATGGTTGCCGGTCATCTCGCAGTCTTCCAGCAGGATGTTCTGGATAGGCTGATCCGGGTGGTTCGGCTCAAATCCGAAGCCCTCTTCCGGCGGCGTGCCCAGGCTGCCGCGAAAACGACACTGGCGGACAACCATGTTGACGGCGCTGATCACGCCCCCGGCCGACCGATGATGATCGAGCATGGTGAGGTTCTCATACAAGATGTCCTGGCAGTAGCTCTGACCGGCGCCGCTCCCCAGATACACGCTGTCCCCGCCGGAATTCTTCAAAGTCAGGTCGCGAATCGTGATGCCCTTGCTGCCATGCAGGCTGATGGTGTGGCGCCACTCGGCCGGAGCGTACTGCGACTTGTCCTGGTAATCGGCTTTGTTCATCGTGATGACGGAATCCTTCCCGCCCCGAATCGTGATGTTCCGTATCCCCATGCCCTTGAATACCGAATCCATCTTCCCCTTGTACTCGCCGGGCTTGGCCCGCACAACGACGCCGTCCTCCAGGACAATCTCCAAATCGTTGCGCAACATGATCGGCCGCACCAGCCATTCCTGGCCGACGTTGTCAATGACGACCGTCGCCGCCCCGGAGTCGATCGCCTTCTGCACGCACTCCGTCGCATCCGCCGGATCAAAGCCAAAAGAGCTGGCCTTCACCGTCTCGCCCTGGACCACGGCAACAGCCGCCATCAGCATAATAGAGACAGCCACTTTCCACAACCCGCTGTTCATCATGTCCTCCCCTTTTGCGTCCCACCAGACCGTTTGCAACCACCATGCCTTGTTTTGGCCTTGAAAACCAGGCGTCCTGGCCAAATCGCCATTATATATAGTAATATATCACGGCCTGCGGAAACCGCGCCGCCGAACGCCAAGTTCAGCGACAACCACCGTCATCGGTCAGCCATTTATAACTGAACGATAGAGGAGTCAACGCTTGAGCGCCTCTGGGCCTGAAGCGCCACCTTGGCGCACCAGGCCACTACGGCCGCCAGAAGCAATGGCTGACCAATTACCAACCACCGTCATCCCACCACCCTTGGGTAGCAACAGGGCAAAGGTAGCAACAGGGCAAACTACGAAAACCGCGGAGCGTGCAAAAGCCCCAACGGGGGCCGCCAAAACATGGCCC
>JAKLHU010000615.1 GCA_022709995.1 Verrucomicrobiota bacterium
TCCAACATCAACGTGCCGCCTTCCGCCAGGGCGAAACGGCCGGGCTTATCCCGGTCGGCGCCGGTGAAGGCGCCCTTCTTGTAGCCAAATAATTCCGACTCCAGGAGAGAATCGGGAAAAGCGCCGCAGTTGATCGCGACAAACGGCTTGTCCCGGCGCGGGCTGTGCGCATGAATCGTCCTGGCCAAAAGCTCCTTGCCAGTGCCGGTCTCGCCGCTGATCAAAACCGTCGCGCCCGTTTCCGCCACCGCCTCCAGCTGCGAAAAAATCTTCTGCATTGACGGGCTGTGGCTGGCGAAGTCCCCCAGCCGCTGGGCGGCGGTGATCTCCTGGCGCAGCTCCTCCAAGTCGCTGAGGTTGCGGAACGTCTCCGCGCCGCCGACGACATTGCCGTCCCGGTCGCGCAAGACGGCGGTGGAAATGCTGATCGGCAAACGGCGGCCTTCATTGTTGATGATGAAACAACTCAGGTCGATGACCGGCTTGCCCTGCTCCAGCGTGCGCCGCAACGCGCAGGCACCTTCGCAGAGATTGGATCGGAACACCTCGCAGCAGAGCCGGCCGATGGCTTCCTCCCTCGTCACCAGGATCATCTCTTCCGCCGAACGGTTCAGATACGTGATACGAAAATCATTGTCAACCGTGAAAACGCCGTCGGAGATGCTTTCCAGGATCGAGAGTTCAGCATGCATACGTTTCTCCCGAACGTGCGAAATGGACAGGGCAGCGCAAATTCGTCTGCAGACAAGCGCTGGCGGCCTCGCCGGTACAGTGCAGCAACACCAGCTGGCGCAGGTTCAGCCCGAGCAGGTAGTCCACCGTCTGGCGCAGGCGTTCCGGCGTGGCGTGCCCGAGATGGAGGCCGCCGACCAGCGTCCTGACCGGGATGTGCGGGGCGCGCTGCCGGCAATATTCGAGTGTATTGATAATGCCACTGTGACAACAGCCCTGCACCAGGGTTCCGTCGCCCAGCAGCAGCGCCTGCTCGTCCATCAACAAATCCGGTTCCTGGCCGGCTCGGTCCAGGAAAAAAGGCCCGCCGCAGTCTTCGCCGGATCGCCGCGGAATCGGCCCGGTCAAAAAAATCCGCGGCGCAATTTCGGTGAAATCGGCGATGTCATGGCGCGTGGCAGCCGCCTCCAGCGCGCGCCGGCTGTTTTCCGGCAGGGTCAGTTCCCGGACCGGCTGACCGGGATGACAACTGTAGCGCGGATGTGTCACGCCGGGAGCGGCAAACACTTCGTAGTCAGGAACCGCGGCGGCCAACGCCGCCAGGCCGCCCGTGTGGTCATAGTGGCCATGACTCAGGACCAGGCTATCGGTCCGACTCAAGTCCACACCGGAATCGCGGGCATTGGGCACCAATGCCCCCCCTT
>JAKLHU010000616.1 GCA_022709995.1 Verrucomicrobiota bacterium
GAGGAACGGGCCAAGGCGACGGCGGAGCGCTTCGGGGCGAAGCCGTATCTCGACTACAAGGAGATGTTCGCGAAGGAGAAGCTGGATGCGGTCTATGTCTGCGTCCAACCCGGGGCGCACGACGGCATGGAATTCATCGCTATCGAGAAGGGCATTCATCTGTTTGTGCAGAAGCCGATGACGCTGGACATGCCCTATGCCAAAAAAGTCCTGGCCGGCATCAAGAAGAAAAAGCTGATTTCGGCGGTGTGCCTGCAATGCCGGTATGCCGACACGTTGGACGTGGCGAAACGCTGGGTGGCTGGCCGCTCGATTGGCATGGTCAGCTGCCACCGCCTGGGCGGCATGCCGAAAGTCTGGTGGTGGCGGGTCAAAAAGCAATCCGGCGGCCAGGTCGTCGAGCAGACCATCCACGACTACGACCTCTGTCGGTATATCTTCGGCGAAGTCGTCCAGGTCCAGTCGGCCTGCCGGCGCGGCGTCGTCCAGGACGTCGAGAACTACGATGTCGAAGACGCTTCCTCGACCATTCTCACGTTCGCCAATGGCGTCATCGGCACGTTCAGCACGGGTTGCTTCGGTTCCGGGGCGCATGACATCACGGCCTTTGCCCCGAACGGCAAGTTGACCTACTCCATCGGCGGCAATTACACCATCACCGAACCCACGACGACGATCACCGGCAAGGCCAGCAACGACTACGGCCAGGAATGCGACGAGACGTTCATCGACGCCGTCCGCGGCGAGATTTCGGCGGACGAGATTCTCTCCCCGTATTCGGACGCCATCAAGACCCTGGCTCTGGTGTTTGCCATCAACAAGTCCATGGACAATGGCGGCATCCCGGTGAAGCCGGAAATCTGATTGCCGACGCCGCCGGCCTGGGAAGGCGCCTTGACGCCGCCTCCCCGGCTCGGGGCGGGCGGCGGTTGTCCCGGCCCGGCGGTCGGCCCGATTGGATGCCGAGAGAAGAAGCAAGGAGAACTGGCCATGTCTTTTCTGCACTTGGCGGCCGAGCGGTATTCGGTCCGGAAATTTTCCTCGCGGCTGGTGGAGCCGGCGAAGCTGGCCGCCGTGCTGGAGGCCGGTCGTCTGGCGCCGACGGCCTGCAACAAGCAGCCGCAGCGGATTTTCGTCATGCAGTCGGAAGCGGCGCTGGCGGCGGTTCGGCGGAGCACGGAATGTCATTTTTCGGCGCCGACGGTGCTGTTGATCGGCAGTGATGTCGCGAATTCCTGGCACAGTCCCTTTACCGGGCGGGCCAGCGGCGAAGTCGACGCCGCGATTGTGACGACGCACATGATGCTGGCGGCGGCCGAACTTGGCCTGGGCACGACCTGGGTCGGGTATTT
>JAKLHU010000617.1 GCA_022709995.1 Verrucomicrobiota bacterium
GTCGCAAACCTCAGTCTGACCTTCGGCGTCTACTACTCCGACGAGGTGTGCAATGCCGTTGCTTCCGCACGGCAGGCAGGTCTTGTCGTCACTTCCTCGGCCGGCAATTCCACGCCTTCGGCCACGACCTGGGCTTCGACTACATCTGGCTCTCCAACGGCATGGGCTTCGGCATGGAAACCTGGGGCATCACCGGCAGCCTCTTCGACAAACACCAGTTCCATCCCGAAAAAGCCGACCAGGCCGCCGCCGAAATGCTCCGCTTCTGGCACGACTTCACCACCGCCTGCCCTGGCATGACCATCGAAACCCGCGGCAGCAACCTCTCCGCCGGCGTCGAAATCGCCACCGACGCCGCCCCCCTGCGCGAACTCTACGCCCAAAACACCATCGTCCCGCCCGTCAATTCCCCCTGGGCCGCCCTCAACTTCAAAACCGGACTGGAAATCGCCGCCTGGATGTCCCATGTCGCCGAACTGCCCGGCGACATCTTCCCCTTCCGCTTCTACACCCACGACCCCTGGTGGCTCAACAGCCCCTGGCTGGACCGCTACGGCCGCCAGCCCTGGGACATCTTCCTGCCCCTCTCCGTCGGCCGAATCACCGCCGACGGCGCCGTCCAGACGCCCAACAGCATCGCCTTCCTCTCGGCCGACGACTCTCTCGGCCGTCTGCCCGACCAGGTCCCGCGCGAAGTCATCCCGCACCTGTTCGAGGCGTTCGACAACGCGCCCGACGCCCCCGGGCCGCTGGTCTGGGTCTATCCGTTCGACGAATACTCCGAGCTGGTCCGCGGCCACGACCGCCACCCCGACCTGGTGCTCAACGAAGACCTCTTCCTGGGCGAGGCCATCCAGGGCGGCACGCCGCTCAACACCGTCGTCAGCACCGGAAATCTGCGGCGCCTGGCCGCCAGCCTGGACGCGTCCATCCTGGTCATCCCGATCACCGCGACCGCCAACCCCGCCAACTGGACCGCCATCACGGCCCTCCTGGACCGCGGCGCGAAGGCGATCTTCTACGGCACGCTGCGCCTGGCGCCCCCGGCGCTCCTCGCCCGGCTCGGGCTACGCCGCGCCCGCGCCCTCACCGGCCAGGTGACGATCTCCTCGTCCCTGCCCGCCGACGTCTTCGAGCAGGGCCAGCCCGCGCGCATACTCCATGTCCTGCCCCAGTTCATGGGCGGCGGCCTGGAAGCGACGGCGACCGCCGCGGCCCAAGTCTGCGCCCACGCCCGCCAGGGAAACATCCGCCGCGTCGTCGCCGGTGAAACCGTCGGCACGCTGGTGACGGTCTGAGGAAAGAGCGGGACGGTGGGCTGGGGGGGGGTGTGAGATGCGCT
>JAKLHU010000618.1 GCA_022709995.1 Verrucomicrobiota bacterium
GGAATCCATCACCTTCGACGACAAGACATTCCAGGCGAAGGTGACCCTGGCGCTGGAAAGCCGCTATGCCTTTCCCAAAGACAGCTCCCTGAAGATCCTCACCAGTGGTCTTTTGGGGGAACAGTACGTCGGCATTGAAGCCGGCGCCGACGAAAAGGTCCTGGTTGCTGGCGACAGCCTGAGTTCGACCCAATCGGCGGTTGTGCTGGAAAATTTGATCAGCCAGTTCCTGTTCAACAAGGCGGCTGAGGGTGGCAGCGCGCCGGCCGGCAACAGCACGCCTGCGGCGGGAAAAAAGAAGTGAACATGGACTTGAACGTGACAGGAATTCGACGATTTTTCCAACGCATGGGCCTGTGCTTGCTGGTCTGCGCCGGATTGCTCCTGGCAGGCTGCGCCACCGCGCCGGGCGCCAATCCGCGCGATCCATGGGAGCCGATGAACCGGGGTGTCTTCGAGTTCAACGAAGCCTTCGATGAAGTGGCCTTCAAGCCGGTTGCCGTTGCCTACAAAGCCGTGACGCCGCGCCTCGTGCGCGCCGGCGTGACCAATTTTTTCAACAACCTGGGCGACGGATGGTCCTTGTTCAACAACATCCTGCAGGGCAAACTCCGCGCGTCCGTCGAAACCTATTTCCGGATCACCGTGAACACCATTCTGGGTATCGGCGGCGTGTTTGACATCGCCAGTGAAATTGGTGTGGAACCGCGCACCGAAGACTTTGGCCAGACCCTGGGGCTCTGGGGCCTGCCGACCGGTCCCTACCTCGTTCTGCCGTTCTTCGGACCTTCCAACGTACGCGATGCCCTGGCCACGCCGGCGGACACCTTCGGCTACCCGGTCACGCTGGTCAAGCCGGTGGCTTTGCGAAACAGCCTGGCCGCCCTGAATGCGGTGGACAAGCGGGCCAACTACCTGAGGGCGGGAGAAATGCTCGACGAGTCGGCGCTGGACAAATACGTTTTCAGCCGGGATGTCTTCCTGCAGAAACGACGCAATGACATTTATGACGGATCGCCGCCTCCCGAGGACGAGGAGCCGCAGGAGCCGGACAAACCGGCGGAGAAGCCATAGAAGGCCGATTTCGCGTCCGGCTTGCGTCCCCTGCAGTGACCTTCTGAGAAGTCGTGCAGCCGCCGCCCCCTCGCACCTCACGAACGTATGAATTGACAGGACCCTCCATGAACCGCCGACATCTTCTTGCCAAGACCCTGGTTGCCTGGGCCATGACCGCGACACCATGGCTTCACGCGGCCGAGGAACCGCCTGACGCCTGGATCAAGCGACTGTCCACCGATGTGCTGGACACGATCAAGAACG
>JAKLHU010000619.1 GCA_022709995.1 Verrucomicrobiota bacterium
GCCCGTAGGCGATCATGCCTTCGTCGCCGCCATAGGCGGGGTTGGCCGGGAGGTGGTCCGGCAGTTTCACGTCATACCCATAACGCTGCCAGTCGTGCTGGATGATGACGAGGTGGTCCACGCCCTGGTCCTTGATCTCGCGCAGCCGGGCGTGGCACTCGCCGGCCGGGTCGAGGTCGTCTTCGGGATGGCTTGGATCCCAGGGCGCCAAGTCGTCGTCGTGGAAACCCGTCGCTTCGATGTAGCCCTCCTGGCCGGCCCAGGCGAGGATGCGCGCCACCTCCAAGGCGTCGACGCCGGGGAGCACCTTGCCGCCAAAGGGGTCCGACAGGGGATTGCCCACGCACCAAAAGGGCATGGACCGTTCCGTAATGCATGATTGAGCTTTCACAGCATGTCTCCTTTCCTGGTCGTCGCGGCTCATAGCGCGCCGGCGGCCCACAGCAGGCCCCGCACCGTGATTTCCAGCACCGGCGGCGTCCGTTCAAAATCGCCGATGACGTGGCCGAGGGACGAGTAGAACACGCGGCCTTTGCCATAGCGGCGCGTCCACGCCACCGGCATGACCGTGCCCTGGATCCACTCGGCGTGGCGGCCGTCGAAAGTCGTCGTCGCCAAGACGTCGTTGCCGGGATCGACATGCAGGTAGTACTGCTCGCTGCGCAGGTTGAAATCGGCGATGCCCCGCATGATGGGATGCCGGTCCTGGACGATGTGGACGCGGTAGTCGATCACGCCGCCGGGATGGGCGACCCACTGGCCGCCCAGCATGAATTGGTACTGGGTGCTCTGGCGGAAGGCATCACCGGCGCCGCCATGCCAGCCGCCGATCGCCATGCCTTTCAACACCGCGCCGGTGAGCGCCTGCTCTTCGGCCCGGCTGATGTCGCCCATGGTCCACACCGGCACGGCCAGCTGGTAGCGCTCCGCCAGATCCGGCGCCAGCAGGCAAGACAGGCTGTCCTGGAGATCGACCTCCAGACCACGGGCGCGAAGACTCGCGGCGACCAGTTCCGAAGTCGGCCCCGGGTCATGCCCGGCCCAGCCGCCCCGAATAATCAATGCTCGCACTGCCATGATGCCTTCCTTTCCGGTTGCTTGACGCGGCCAGAATTCGAGCGAGAAGATCAACAGATCGCGCCCGTCGGGGGCATGGAGTTCGAAGTAAGCGTTCTGAAGTTCGCCAGGGACTTGGTAGCCGGCCAGGATTCCTCCCTGGGCG
>JAKLHU010000062.1 GCA_022709995.1 Verrucomicrobiota bacterium
GACATCATGATCGCGGCGCGCGACGGCGCCGACCCCGCAGCCAACTCGCGCCTGCGCCTGGCGGTGGAGCAGGCCCGCAAGGCCTCCATGCCCAAGGACACGCTGGACCGCGCCATCAAAAAGGGCACTGGCGGCGGCGATGGCGTTCAGATGGATACGCTCAGCTACGAGGGGTACGCGGCCGGCGGCGTCGCCGTCATCATCAACTGCCTGTCCGACAACCGCAACCGCACGGCGGCCGACATCCGGTCCTTCTTCAACAAGTACAACTGCAATCTGGCCAGCAGCGGGTCGGTGTCCTGGAAATTCCATCGCAAGGCGCGTTTTATCGTGGAGGGCGACGCGGCCAACGAGGAGAAGCTGTTTGAGATTCTGCTGGATGGCGGCGCCGATGTGGAGGACATCTCGGTCGATGGCGGCGTGGCGGAAATTCTCGGAGCGCCGGAAGCCTTCAGCGGCATTCTGGAGATTTTGGAGAAGGCGTCGATTCCGGTGAGCGAATCGAACATCGCCTTGATTCCGGAGAACATGACGGCGATTACCGACGTGAACGTCGCCCGCCAGGTGCAGAAATTCATTGACGTCCTGGAAGACTATGACGACGCCCAGGAAGTGTTCACCGACATGGAGATCAGCGACGAAGTCGCCGAACAGATGGAAGACGACGATTAAGACGCCTGGCGGTCAGGCAACGCAGCTTTGAATTCAAGGGCGTGATCTGCAAGGATCACGCCTTTCCATTTTGTGCTTGGAATCAGTACGGGCAGGCCCGGCGCGGTGAGGGTCGGCGGAGAACAGGTCCCGGACTGGCCCGGCGGAAGGGCTCACGGTTTGCGTTTGAGCAGGGAGGCGGATTCCTGGTCGAGGAAGGTATGGCAGTCGGGATGCGTCATCAGGATGGAGGCGGGGCAGAGGTTGGTCAGCGGGCCTTCCAGGGCGTCCTTGACGGCTTGGGCCTTGCGCCGGTCCGGCACCGTGTTGATGATGGCGGCGCTGCTCATGATCTGCGGCACGCTCATGGAGAGGGCTCGCTTGGGCACGTCGGCCAGGGTGGGGAACCAGCCTTCGCCGAGTTGCTGGCGGCGGCAGGCCTCGTCCAAGGAGATGACCAGGAACGGGTCGTCGGTGTCGAAGTCGGCCGGCGGGTCGTTGAAGGCGATGTGGCCGTTTTCGCCGATGCCGATGAAGCCGACGTCCAGCGGATGTTCCTGTAGAGCCCGGCCCAGGTCGGCAACGACTTTTTTCAGGTCTGGGGTATTGCCGTCGACCGGGAAGAAATGGGCCGGCGGGCAGGGCAGGCGGTCGATCAGGCGTTTGCGCAGGTTGAAGCGGAAGCCGGCGGGATGGTCGGCGGGCAGGCCGATGTATTCATCCAGGTGGAAGATGGTGATTTTCGACCAGTCGATGCCGGGCTCGGCGATCAGGGCGTCCTGCAGTTCGAACTGGCTGGCGGCGGTGGCGACGACCAGATTGGCGCTGCCCTTGGCCGCCAGGGCCCGGCGGATGTAGCCGGCGCCGGTCGCAGCCGCGGCCTTGCCCAGGCTGATTTTGTCGGAGAAGATTTTGACGTGCATGGTGCTGCTCCTGTTGCGGAAAGGGGTGGCGGGAAAATGTCGTCAGGGCGGGCCGGTTGTTGGCGGCTCAGAGGGTGACGCCGTCCTTGAAGATGGCGATTTCCTCATAGCCGTGGGTTTCATTGCGGGCGGGCTGGCCGGAGGCGGTGTCGAGGACGAGCTGGAAAAAGTCCTGGTCGACGGCGTCGCGGTCGGCGTGTTTTTCCAGAAGACGGCCGGCGTTGAAATCGATCCAGTGCGGTTTGCGGTCCGCCAGCTCCGTGTTGGAGGCGATTTTCAGGGTTGGGACGACGCCGCCGAAGGGGGTGCCGCGGCCAGTGGTGAACAGGACCAGGTGGGCGCCGGCGGCGGAGAGCAGGGTGGTGGCGACCATGTCGTTGCCGGGGCCGGAAAGCAGGTTGAGCCCGCGGCGGCGCGGCTGTTCGCCGGTCGTGAGGACATCGACGACATGGGTGCGGCCGCCTTTCTGGGTGCAGCCGAGGGATTTGTCCTCCAGGGTCGAGATGCCGCCGGCCTTGTTGCCGGGCGAGGGATTTTCGTAGATGGCCTGGCCGTGCCGGGTGAAGTAGTTTTTGAAGTCGTTGATCATGGCCACGCATTTCTGGAAGACCTCTGCGGTCTGGCAGCGCTGCATCAGGAGCGTCTCGGCCCCGAACATCTCCGGGACTTCGCCGAGCAGGGACGTGCCGCCCAGGGCGACGAGCCGGTCGGAAAAACGCCCAAGCAGGGGATTGGCCGTGATACCGCTCAGCCCGTCGGAACCGCCGCACTTGAGGCCGACGATCAGCTCCGAGGCGGGAATCGGCTCGCGGCGGTCGTGGATGGCGGCGGCGAGTTCGAGCAGGGCCTGGTATCCGGCGGCAAAGTCGTCGCCTTCCTCCTGGGAGACCAGAAAGCGCCGGTGCCGCGGGTCGTCCGGTCCGAGCCGTTCGCGGAACGATTCGACGGTGTTGTTTTCGCAGCCCAGGCCCAGCACCAGGACGCCGGCGGCGTTGGGGTGGCGGACGTGGGCGGCGAGGATGGCGCGGGTCGTTTCATGGTCGTCGCCCAGTTGCGAGCAGCCGTAGGGATGGGTCAGGGCGATGGCGCGGTCGATGGTCGTGGCCGCCGTCGGCCGCTGCCGGTTGAAGGCCGCGGCCAGGTTCTCGGCCAGCTTGTTGACGCAGCCGACCGTCGGCACGATGTACAGATGGTTGCGGATGCCGACCTGGCCGTTGGCGCGCCGATAGCCATGGAACGCGGCGTCGGGCGCGGCCGGCAGGACGACGGGCGCGGGCGGGCCGTCGTAATGGTATTCGACAATGCCGTCCAGCCTGGTCTTGAGATTGTGGGCATGGACGTGTTCGCCGGGCGCGATGGCCGCCCGGGCGTTGCCGATGGGCAGGCCGTATTTGACGACCAGGCCGCCGGCCGGAATGGCCGCCAGAGCGAATTTATGGCCGCGCGGAATGGCATCGCGCAGTTTGAGGCCGGCGACGGCTTCGCCGGCGGCCAGGTCCAGCAAGGCGATGGCGACGTTGTCCTGGGGGGTGATCTGAAGATGGCGCATGTGCACTTTGCCAATGGCGGTTTGCGGTCAGAGGAAGAAAACTGAGACATGGTCGGGAATGGCACTACGGTCCGGTGGCGGCCACTCGGATGATCCGGCCAAGTAAAATAGTATATTCCCGTGCGGCCGAAAATCAATCCGGACCCGCCTTCAGCAATCGGGAAATGGCAATCGGTCAGCCATTGAACATTAGTGAAACGGGAGAAGTGACACGGCTTTCAGCCCGCGGTCGACCGCCATTGCCGCAATGAGCATTTTTCCAAAAAGTTGCCGGTAAGGATGGACCTGGAGGTCCGTGCTACCTCTGGATGACGCGCGAGAGGTGACACGGGCTTCCAGCCCATAAGCGTTAAGTTGTTTTGATATTTTGGTCAACTTCGAGGAGTAAACATGTTTTTCTTAATAGAGACAATCTGTTCCTGTATAAAGGATTGTGTTCATGTAAATCCAGCCTCGTAGAGGTGACACCATAAGTAACCCCAGGTGGAGCGAAGCGGAACCTGGGGTTGAGGCATCCCCGCAAAAATCCAGCCTCGGAGAGGCGACACTGCAATCCGCGCCGGTTTGAGCGGATCGCCACTCGAGGAAAGACGCTGGCTCAGGTGTTGTAATTCGTTGTCGCATAACCAGGTGGCGAAGGTGTCGCCTCTTCGAGGCTGGGATCTTAGCCCAACTTTCGCACCAAAAAAAGTCTGAAAAAAGTTTTTTGAGGCTGGGCGTTTTTGGACTGTTTCTGTAAGTGCCTCATAATCAACGATTCGATTTTTCAAAAATGCGTTTGTAGTGCCTGTGGGATTTTGAAAGGCGATTTGCATTTTGAGATTTTGGCTTATTTTTATGGCGTGTCCGCGATCGTGCGCTGGTGAGCGCACAAGGTCGGTTGCGGCGGTGGGTCTGATTGGCGAGGCCAGGCGACAGTCCATGTTTCTACGCGAAAAGACGACAAAGAACGGTACTCTCCTGCAATTGGTGCGCAGCGTCAGGACTGCTGACGGCCATGTCCAGCAGCGGATCGTCGCCTCGCTGGGGGGGCTGCGCATCCCGCTTTCACTTCGCCGTGAGGTCGCTGTCGCCGTTGAAAACCGTCTTGAGCGGGCATCGTCGCAGGAGCTCTTTCCGCTTCCTCTCGAGGTCGCCCGGCATGTGGATGAGGTCCTGCACCGGGTCCAGGCGGCCACGGTGAACTCTCCCGCCTCTGCCTCTTCGCCCCCGGTTGCGTGCCCCTTGCCGCCCTGCGAAGCGGTGCTTGACGGCGTTCTGGTCAATCAAGTATCCCATTGTCAAGATACGATGCTGGGGCCCTTTCTGCCCCTGGAAGCGGCGTGGAGGGCGTTGGGGCTGGAGGGTTTTCTGCAGCGGCAAGGCTTGTCCCAAAGTCAAATCAACGCCGCCAAGGTTTGCGTTTACAACCGCCTGTGTGATCCGACCAGCGAAAATGGCCTGCACGACTGGGTGGCGACCACCTCTCTGTCGGATTTGCTCGGCGACCGTTTCGAACTGACTGGCCGCGACCGCTATTACCGCGCCGGCGACAAACTGCTGGGCTGCAAAGCCAAGCTGGAGAAGCATCTGGCGGCACGGGAGACGGCTGAGTTTTCCCTTTCCCGCTCCATTTTGCTCTACGATCTGACCAACAGCTACTTTGAAGGCCAGGCAGAGGCCAACAACCTGGCCGCGCGCAGCATGAACAGCAAGGAGAATCGGACGGACTGTCCGCTGGTGGCTTTGGGCATGGTGCTTGACGCCGATGGTTTTCCCCTGTGCCACAAGGTGTTCCCGGGCAACATTCACGACTGCAAGACGATTGGTGACATCGTCATCGAACTGCGGAAACTCTCCGGCATGGACAAGACGCCTACCGTTATCCTTGACGGCGGCATTGCCACCGAGGAAAACCTGGCCTTCCTGTTGGCGAAGGGCTACGATTACATCGTCAGTGGCAAACGACAATCACGCGGTGACTTCTATGACGAGTTCCTTGCCGGTGATGACTTCCATGAAATAGCCGGTCGCGACCCGAGGAAAGCCGTGTCCGTACGCCAGCTCCCCCGGGGCCGTGAGCAGATCGTGCTGTGCAAAAGCGAAGCCAGAAAGCTCAAGGAAGACGCCATGATCAGCAAGGCCGAACAAAAATTCCTGGAGGAGCTGGAGAAGCTCCGGCAACGGATCGCCAAAGGCGACGCCCGGCTCAAGCTGGGCAAGGGCGACGCCAGCGTCCATCGCGCCATCGGCAAGATCTGCGCGACCCGCAGTCGCGTGGCCAAGTTCTACGACGTCAACTACGCGGGCGCGGACGAGAAGGTGCTTTCCTGGAAAAGGAAAGAGGACGAGTACGGGGAAGCCATGGAGCTGAATGGATGCTATTTCCTGCGAACCAACCGGATAGACCTGAACGACGACGAGTTGTGGCGCATTTACATGTCGCTGTCGCGGATCGAAGCTGGTTGGCGTGACATGAAAAGTGATCTGGGGCTGCGCCCCTTCTACCATCAGACGGACGAACGCTGCGAGGCGCATATCATGATTACGGTGCTGGCCTTTCATCTGCAGCGCTGGGTGGAACAAAAAATGGCCATGGCCGGACATGCCGTGACCTTCAAAAATGTGCGCCGGCTCCTGCAGACGCACAGTTACTCGACCATCTGTCTGCCGACGAAGGACGGCAAGCTGCACACCCTCCGCAGACCGGGGCTGCCCGACCAGCGGCAGGCTGCCGTCTACCGGGACCTCGGCATCGACCTCGCGACCCTGCCGGTGGCCCGTACGACGTCACTGCCCGACACGGAGGCAAAAAAAGGACTGTAGTGCCTTTTTGAGCGTAGCTTTACCCCCAAATGCGAAAGTTGGGCTAATCGTCCGCGCCTTGTCGCGCGCCTTGCTCAAAGCCGGCAGCAGCATCGCCGCCAGAATCGCAATGATGGCGATCACGACCAGCAATTCAATCAAGGTAAAGACGTTTCGGCGTCGACGCATGATTTCACCTCGAGTTTTCAATGGGAATGTGGACGATTCGGGCTTGCCCCCTGTCTCTGGCTGCCTGGCCCGCAGGTGAACGGGAACCGTACCTTTTTCCACGGCGCCGTCCTACGGCCTACCTGGCCGCGACCGCCGCCGGCTTTCGCCCATCATCGATTGGCGTCAAAGCCGGTGCACATATACTTCCAGGTGGAGTAGCCGCTGTAAGACGTCGCGGACGGTCGTTGGAGCAGTTCGTAGTAGCCCATGGCGCCGGCATGGCCGTCCATGAACACAAAATGGCATTTGCCCAAGCTGTCCGGAAGCCCGACCGGATTGCTGGTCGTGGTTTCGCGGATTTCCGGGGTGCCGTGGCGGTACGCAAACACCGACCCGTACGGCCCGGCCCAGGTCGAGGTACGCAGGGAGTCACCGCAAAACAGCGCCTGGGACGGCTCGGTCAAAGCTGCCATCGTGCGAATCGTCCCGTACACCGGCCGTACGTCGTCATACTGGCCGGAAAGCTGCTGGTTCAAGAGATAATGCGTATAGAAAAACTTGCGGTCGTTGTAAGAACCGAACGGCATGGTCTCCGAGGGACAGACAAAGGTGCCTTTGGTGGTGCTGGCATCAATAAACTGCGGGCCATACCCCCCGGTCTTGCCGCCAAAGCCGGACAGCAGCCCGAACCAGTGCCCGGAAAACCACGGGTCGTTCGGCTTCTTGGCCTCGCCGGGAACAATGTATTCGTCATAATCGCTGGCATACAGAAAAACCGCCAGGCCGATCTGCTTGAGATTGTTGATGCAGCCTATCGCCCGCGCCTTGTCCCGCGCCTTGCTCAACGCCGGCAACAGCATCGCCGCCAAAATCGCAATGATGGCGATGACGACCAGCAATTCAATCAAAGTGAATCTCTTCCTGCTCATCATGGAACAACCTCCTGCTCCCAATTTGCCCTGACATGCCCAATACACGTATTATCTTAGGTTTCAGACAGCCAGACTGGCCAACACCCCTGCCCCCTTGTTTTCCCTCCCCGGCTGTTCCCTTGACGTCCTCTCCCTGACAATCATCCTGCTAACAGGCAACTTACAAAGTAGCCTCCATCGCTTAATATGCCCTTCTTCCGCGCGCCTGTCAACCGCATTCCGACAAAAAATGCCGGCGTGCGGCAATCCCTCGCTCGAGGTGCAGCGCCGGGAAATCCCCAGCCGCCGTCGCCTAAGTAGGCGTGGCGAGCCGGCGTCACCCTTCCGTCAACTGCCGCAAAAACTGCCGGCACTGCTCCGGCGTGGCGAGGGCGTCTTCGTCAAAGATCGGCAACTCCGGCGCCGCCTGCCGCAACGCCGCCGCAAAAAGCCCATCGCCGGGAAATTCGACGCCGGACCGCCGAGCATCCAGCACCGCCACCGTCTCCAAGCCGCAACTCGGGCTGCGGGCCTTCAGGATGGCGGCGTCTGGCAGCCGGGACAGCAAGACCGGAAGAGTCCGCTCAATCCAGGCCAACAGCATCGGCGCCGGGTCAAAGCCATCGGCGGGCCGCACCAGGCCGACGCTGCCGTCGACCTGCCGAATGACCCGCATCGGCGGCCGTGGCGTGCCCAGACCCGACTCCGCCTCCGGACACACCGGCAGCCACGAAACGCGCGAACCCAATTCGGACATGATGACCACAGAGGGCTTGGACCGACCGTCATACCTGGTCGCCAGCCCCAGCAGGCAGGAACTGATCAGAATCAACGGCTTTCCCGACCGTGACGCCATACTCTCCTCCTTGCCGCCGGTAATCGCCGCCCCCGGGACTCAACCCGGCCAGCCAACTCAAGGGCGTCGAACCAGCTGGTTTTCCGGGGCCGTGAACACGACTGGCGCCAACGGCGACCACAAGGAAACCAGGTAGTCCTCCACCACCGTCTGAAACCCAATTTTCCAAATCTCGGCCGCGGCCGTCGGCGTCCGCGGCACGTCAAACACCCGGATGCCGTCAAAAGGCGCCTGGTCCCCGGCGACCCGCTCGCCGGCGGCGTTGAACAACTCGGCCTGCACCGCCTCCCCGGAAAACGCACAGATCTCCACCCGGACCCGGCGGTCAGATGCCCCGACCGTGAAATAAAGGCTTTCCTTTGAATTGACCAGGTGCAAATCCCTCGCAACGGCGCCATGACCCGGGACATCGCTGACAATCGTCACAATGTCCGAACCAGAATTGAAGGCGAGCTGGTACAATCCCGTCGCCGGCGCCGTCAGCGCGTAGACCTTTGCTTCGGCGCCGACTTGGAGCTGCTCAATCGTCTTTCCGGCCGGGTCGATGACTTCGCCGCGGATCCGCAGATTGGCCGGGTCGCTGGTGCTGTAGCATTGCCCCTGCAGCGTCAACCGCGCCGTCTGCCCGGCCTGGAGATACTGCACAAACAGGTTCCGACCGCGGTACAACGGCGACGGCGCCAGGCGACCCGATGCCCCCGGCGACATCACATACTCCGAGGCGACGAACTCGTCCAGCTTGCGCTCGTTCAGCAGCATGTTCGGGGGATGGCTGGCGACAATCGCCGCCAAATCCACCGGCTTGGGAACGCCCTCCAGCCCCACCTGCACCTGGCGGCGGACCACGTCCATCGTCTTGTTCGCCTGCCGCTCCTCCAGCAGCTCGCCCACGCAGAAGATCGGCAGCAGCC
>JAKLHU010000620.1 GCA_022709995.1 Verrucomicrobiota bacterium
TCTCGACGACGACCACGGCCTGTCCAAACTCCGCCCTCTGAACAAATACGGCTACTCCAAGCAGCTGTTCGACCAATGGCTCTACCAGCGCGGCTGGCTGCCGCGGCCCCTGCCCTCGGGCGCCTCCTTTGCCGGCCTGAAGTATTCCAACGTCTTCGGCCCGAACGAATACCACAAGGCCCACATGCGCAGCATGGTGCTGCGCTCCTTTGAGCAGATCACCGCCACCGGCGCCGTCAAGCTGTTCAAGTCATATCGCCCCGAATATGCCGACGGCGAGCAGGTGCGCGACTTCCTGTACGTCAAGGACGCCGCCGCCATGACCGTGTTTTTCGAAGGCGCCGGCCAGCCCGCCTGCGGCCTGTACAACATCGGCTTCGGCGCGGTCCGCAGCTGGAACGACCTGGCCCGGGCGACCTTCGCGGCCCTGGGGCGGCCCGTCCGCATCGACTACATCGAGATGCCGGCGGAATTGCGTGGCCGCTATCAATACTACACCTGCCTGGACATCGGCAAACTGCGCACGGCCGGCTACACCGTGCCCTTGACGACTCTCGAAGCCGCGGTCGACGACGCTTGCAACTACCTCCTCGGCAACCGCCATCTTGGCGATTGACGACCGCCCTGGCGGCGGCCACGGACAGCCCCGCACCTCACCACGATACCCCCCCAGCGGCCGGCGGCGGCATCCCTTGACGACATGCGCCGCCGCCACCGCCCGCACTACGGAAACTGTTTTTCATGAACTATAACCATGTCTGCCTGGAGTCCTTTGGCTATGCCCTGCCCCCGGAAGTGGTTACTTCCGAGGAGATCGAGGCCTGGCTGCAACCGCTGTATGACCGCATCGGCCTGCGCGTCGGACGCCTCGAGCTGATGAGCGGCATCCGCGAACGGCGGTTCTGGGCCAATGGCACCCTGCCCAGCCAGGCGGCCGCCTGGGCCGGCGCCGACGCCCTGGCGCGCGCCGGCGTCGAACCCGGCGAGGTGGAATGCCTTCTCCACTGCTCGGTCTCCCGGGACTATGTCGAACCGGCGACGTCGACGGCCGTGCACCGGCTGCTGCACCTGGGCGGCGACGTGCTCAACTTCGATTTGTCCAACGCCTGCCTGGGCATGGTCTCCGGCGTGCTGATGCTGGCCAACATGATTGAACTCGGCCAGATCACGACCGGCTTGGCCGTGTGCGGCGAAAACGCCCGGCCGCTGGTCGCAAACACG
>JAKLHU010000621.1 GCA_022709995.1 Verrucomicrobiota bacterium
GGACGGCTCTGGGGCCGGACTGGCCGTTTGTCGTTCCGAGGTTGCCTGCTCCTGGCCGCGAAAGCCGCCGAACAGGCTCACGCCGTCCCGCAACAGGAAGGACATCGCCCATCCGGATTCGCTTTCCACTTCCCGTCGCGCCGCCGCCTCATAGCGTCCGGCCGCCACCCAGACTTCATCGCCGGGGGCAGACAGGTCGATGGCCCTCTGCACGCTGCCGAGGGCCGTTGCCCAGCTCAATCCATCCCCGCTGTCGTCGCCGTCGACGCGGACATGGCGCCTCGCGCCATGGCACCACCCCGACAGCAAAAACACCATCATGCCGATGGCGGCCGCCATCAATCCACCCCTGCGCCCTGGTCTGCCTGGTCTTGTCATGCTGCTGCCCTCCTGCCTCTCCCGGCTTCCTCTCAGCCGTGATCAGCGCTTGTACCATTCTTTTTGCCGGTTGAACTCCTGCCCTCTTCTCCCACGACCGTTGACAGACCATAAGATAGCGGGGCATTGTTTTCTGTAAAGTGTTGGTTTTCAGTATCATACAAAAATTATTGCTTGCTTGTTGCTTTCCCTCCCAATCGTTTGAAAACATCAATAATCCGGCCCTTGTCGGTGCCTTCGCCGCGCATTGCCGGTGGCTGGTGTCCGGTGGCGGGTGGAAGTTAGTCGGCTTGGTGGCCGGGATCCCGGTAGGCCGACGGGGCTTTGCAATGGCGAGGTCTTGCGGCGGGCATTCCGGCTCGGGCAGCAATTTTTTTCTTTTGTGCGTGCAGACGCCACGCCAGTGCTGTCTGGCGTTTTTGTCGCCCCGCCGAGGCCACCTCAATTCAATCCGCCTCTCCCGGGCTGCGTTCTGACGGTTCCTTCCGGCCCGTGCCGCTCTGTGGTTATCAGGGGAAAAACCTTCCCCGCCACCAGGGTGAGGGATAACCTCTGGCGGGCAAGCGGTCAGCCATTGATAACTGCGCGATCGAGGAGTCAACGCGTGGGCGTCTCAAGGCCGGGGGCGCCACCTTGGCGCGCCAAGCCACTACCGCCGCCAGGTGCAATGGCTCTTATGTTACATGGCCTGATAACCGGGGAATGGGGACAAGCTAAAGCCTGAACACCATACGCCGCCGCC
>JAKLHU010000622.1 GCA_022709995.1 Verrucomicrobiota bacterium
CGCCGCCGCCCACCCAAGGAGCCTGTAACCTGCAAATTGTCCCAGCGGAGCGCCGGGTTGTACACTGACCGATTACGAAAATCCTCTGTATTTTGTGTTCTTCCGTCTGACATTTGGGGATTTTGCTATATATTTAGTGTCATCATGAACAACCGTCTTGCCAATCAGCGCATTGTCGTCATGGGTGCGGGCGCCAGCGGCGTCGCCGCAGCGCGCCTGGCGTTGTCGCTGGGTGGTAAAGTCACTTTGCTTGACAGCAGTGACCAGGAAGCGGTTTGCCGCCGGGTTGCCGGCCTTGCCGAGTCCGGGGTCGAGGTGCTGTTGGGCCGGCAGGCCGACGTCTGGCCCGGGCCGGGTGATTTGGCCGTGGTCAGTCCCGGCGTGGCGGCCGGCAGCGTCCTCGGCCGCAAGGCCAGGGCGTGGGGGTGCCCGGTGGTCAGCGAGTTGGCGTTTGGCGGCCGCTACTGCCCTTGGCCCATGCTCGCCGTGACCGGGACCAACGGCAAGACGACGACGGTGGAAATGCTGACGCATTGCCTGCGCGCCGCCGGCCTGCGCGTGGAAGCCGCGGGAAATATCGGTCTGCCGCTGGCGGAGGTCGCCTGGCGCCAGCCTGAACTTGATTTACTGGTCGTCGAAGTCAGCTCTTTTCAACTGGAGAACATCAGTGATTTCGCGCCGCTGGCGGCCGCCCTGCTGAATGTCACTCCGGATCATCTCAGCCGTCATGGCGACATGACGACGTACCTTGAGCTTAAGCTGGCTCTGCTTCTGGCCCTGGCTCCGGGCCGGACCGCGGTCGTCCGCGCCGACCTGATGTCGCAACCGGCCGTGGCCGCGGCCGTGGCCGGCCGGCAAGTCGTGACCTTCACCGCGGAAGCCGGCGGTTCCGCCGATTTCCGGGCGGCGGACGGCGCGATCTGGCGGCGCGAGCCGGCCGGTTCGTACCGGCAGATCGTGGCCGAGCCGGACTTGTCCGTGCGTGGACGGCATAACTTGGAAAATGCCATGGCCGTCCTGGCCCTGGCGGAAGCGGCCGGAGTGGCGACGGGGCGGTTGCTGCCGTCGCTGCGGACATTTCGCACCGGGGCGCATCGTCTGGAGACGATTGCCGTGC
>JAKLHU010000623.1 GCA_022709995.1 Verrucomicrobiota bacterium
GCGGCGTCGTATGGTGTTCAGGCTTTAGCCTGCTCCCCATTCCCCGGTTATCCGGCCATGTAACATAGGAGCCATTGCATCAAGCGGCGGTAGTGGCCGGGCGCGCCAAGGTGGCGCCTCCGGCCCTGATGCACCCAAGCGGTGACTCCTCAAGTGCCCAATTATTATATGTACGCACGCGCGGAGTGACACAAGCCTCTTTATGCAAAATGGCTTTTGTCGACTATTACTATATGTACGCACGCGCGAGGTGACACGGGCTTTCAGCCCGTGCGCGCAACCCATTGAAAAAGCGCTTGTTACGGGAACATTGTGTGTCATTCCCCGTTGCGCGGAACTGGCGTGAAGCCGGTCGCGGCCGCCGGCAGCGGCCAAAACCCTGTCTGCCGCACGAAACTTGCGTGGCGTTTGTGCCCAAAGGCGAGGGATTGCACATCGAATTGGCGTGAAACAGGAGGCGCATGGCATTTTCGAAATGCAGGAGTAGATTTATCGAACGTGCCGAAATGGAAGACGGCACCGATGGAGAGCAATCGCCCAGTGATAGCAGGTTAACTGCAACGGCACGTGTCTTGCCGGCTGGTAAAAACCGCCGGTGTATTCATATCCACTGTGTCTGCCGGGTCGTTCCATCGCCAGGGAAAACTCCGGTGGCCATGGCCGGGCGGCAAAACCATCGGCCATCCTTTCGCTTCGGGCTTGCCCAAGACCGCGGCATGCCTTTTTTCGCCGTTGTTGGTCAGGAGATGAGAATCCTATGAGTAGCATCACCGAATTGACGCCGCCCCTGGTTGTGCAAAACGCGCCGGGATATAATTCCTGGCCTTTTGTGCAGGGGCTGGGAAAGAAGCTGGTCTGCGCCTATAGCCGCGGCGAAAGGCACAGCATCGCCGAAAGGTGCCGGGGCGTCTATGCGCGCACGTCTCTGGACGGCGGCCTGACATGGAC
>JAKLHU010000624.1 GCA_022709995.1 Verrucomicrobiota bacterium
CACCCTGGACGGCAGCCCGCGCTGGAAAATGGCGGTCCGGCGGTTTTGGATTGACGATCCCAATGCGGTCGCCTTGGGCCAATACCACGCTGACGGCAAAGTCGCCGTTGCCGTGAAGCGGTTGGCCGACTGGACCAGCGTCTACAGTGCCCATGTTGGCGGCATTGACGCCGAATTGCTCGCCAACATCGCCGAGACCGCCGGCGCCTACGCGCTTACGCGGCCGGGGCTGGTGGTGGACATGAACGGCCATTTTCTCAGCCTGCATGCTTTTGTCGGCGGCGCGTATCAGCTTCGCCTGCCGCGCCGCGCCAGGGTCTTTGACGTGGCGGCCGGAAAAGTCTTGGCGGAGGATGCCGAGCTGGTGGAAGTCACCCTCCCGGCCCAGAGCTCCCGCTGGCTCCTGCTGCAGGTGCCGGCGCGGCGGTGAGCGGCCACGGGCTCTTTTAGTGGCAGGCCAAGCCGGCCGCTTGCGGGCGGCTCAGCCAGCGGTTGCTGGCATCGAGTACTGCCGGCCGCGCCCTACGCGTTGGCGGCGTTTTGGGGCTTCGGCGGTTCAGCGGTCCATGCTGCCGGAACGGAAGCCCGCCAGGTCGAGCGTCACATAGCGGAAACCCAGGCTGGTCAACTTGGCGACGATGGCCTCGCGGTGCGGAAGAATCAAAGCGAAGTCATCGGCCGGCACTTCGATCCTGGCGATATCGTCATGCGAGCGCAGCCGGTATGTTTTCAAGCCCAGTGAGCGCAGAAAGGCCTCGCCGTCCCGGACGCCGGCCAATTTGGCCTCGGTCAGGGTCGTGCCATAGGGAAAGCGCGTGGCCAGGCAGGCGTTGGCGGGATAGTCGGCGGCCGGCAGCGACAGGTCATGGGCCCATTGCCGGATGATGGCCTTGGTGACGCCCAGCTCCGCCAACGGCGAAAGGA
>JAKLHU010000625.1 GCA_022709995.1 Verrucomicrobiota bacterium
ATCGGTCACCCATTGGGAATTGAGCGATAGAGGAGTCAACGCTTGAGCGCCTCAGGGCCTGAAGCGCCTACTTGGCGTGCCAGGCCAATAGGACCGCCATTCTCCATGGGGGGCCGATTACGATGACATGGCCAGAGTGGCAGAGGCGCGCGCCGGCAAGCAAAAAAGGCTCCGCGACGCGAAACGATTCCACGTCAACAGCGCCTTTATCCACATGTGGGAGAATAGGTTTCAGGCGTTTATTCGCCGATGATTTTGACAAGGACGCGCTTGCGTCGCCGGCCATCGAGTTCGTAGTAGAAGATCTGTTCCCAGGGGCCCAGGTCGAGGCGGCCGGCCGTGACGGCCACGACGACTTCCCGTCCCATGATCGTTCGTTTCAGGTGGGCGTCGCCGTTGTCTTCGCCGCCGTTGTGGCGGTATTGGCTGTAGGGCTTTTCCGGCGCCAGCTTTTCCAGCCAGACGTCGAAATCCTGGTGCAGTCCGGTTTCGTTGTCATTGATGAAGACCGAGGCCGTGATGTGCATGGCGTTGCAGAGCAGCAGGCCTTCCCGGATGCCGGATTCCTGCAGGCAGGCTTCGACTTGCGGGTGGATGTGGATGATTTCACGCCGCCTTGGGCTTTGGAACCATAGTTCCTGGCGGTAGCTTTTCATGGCGTTCAGACCTCGAAGATGCCATTTTCGTCTTTGCCCCAAGTCCCTTCCTGGGTTTCCACATGGATGACGATGCCTTCTTCGTTGACGACGAAGCTTTCCAGGAAGTCAAGGGCGGCTTTTTTGGTGTCGGTCCGGTATTTGTAGCAGCGGGTGAATTCGCCGTTGGCGCCGGCCAGTTCCTGGACGCCGAGGTTTTCGACATGGATGTCCTTGTCGGCGGCGAGTTGGTCGATGTCGGGGATTTCGAGTTGTACGTCTGG
>JAKLHU010000626.1 GCA_022709995.1 Verrucomicrobiota bacterium
GGTTGCCGTAGTCATACAGGTAACAGCCAGCCAGGCGGCGTTTGCCCGGCGTGCGCTCAATCACCCGGTCGAGGTTTTTCGGCAGATCGTCGAACAGGTGTTCGCCGTACCAGGTCCAGAAGGTGATGACGTCGCACATGGGAAAATAGACGTCGACCGGCGAGTCGAGTTCGCGTTCATACCACACCACCCACAACGGCAGCGGTCGGCCCAGACCGGTCCGGATGCGGTCCTTCAACGCCTGGATCCGCGACGGCGGAAACAGCTGCCGGCGCGTCTCGGAGAAAAAGTCGTCCATGATGACACCCGTCACATTCGGGTACATTTTAGCCTGGCGGATGACCTCGTCGACCTCGCTCCAGCCCTCCTGGTTGGTTCTGGTGGAGCCGCCGCTGCCAATGACGGACCAGACGACCTCATCGGCCAAGGCCAGGTCTTCGCTTTCCGCGTCAAACGGCGGTTCCGGCAGATTGGCCATCACCACCCGGCAGCAACGGCTGATGCCGAAGTATTCCAGCCCCTCGCGCGGCGTCATCCGGTTCACGCCCGGCAGCTGGTAATGGTTGTTGCGGGTATGGTGGCTGCCGGCGTTTTGCCCCCATAGCCAGACCCGATCGCAAAATTGTCGCATCTCTGCCTTCTTTCCTGCTTGAAGTCACGTCAAATAAGGGGTCATGACAACTCACACCCGACCACGAAACCAGGCCGGAATTTTCGACTGCGGCAGCTCCAGAGAAAGTGACAGCTGCCCGTTTTCACCGCCGGGCTTCATGTAAGAGCCATCCGCGGAATCGCGTCGAGTTCCTTCCCGGTCTGGACCGCCGCAAGACATAGGTCATAATTGGACTGCAGGTTGCTCCAAAATTCCGGACCAGTGCCAAAGTATTTGCCAAGCCGCAGGGCAGTGTCAGCCGAAAT
>JAKLHU010000627.1 GCA_022709995.1 Verrucomicrobiota bacterium
CGTGGCCTTCCAGCTGCCCATCGGCAGCGAGGAGAACTTCGCCGGCGTGGTCGACCTGGTGACCATGCAGGCCGTCACCTACGAGGGGATGGAGATGAAGACCGGCCCCGTCCCCGCGGACCTGCTGGAGACGGCGCGGCGGCTGCGCGCCGAGATGATCGAGCGCCTGGCCGACTTCGACCTGGAGCTGATGGACAAGTTTCTGAACGAGAAGGAGGTCGGCGTCGAGGACATCAAGCGCGCCACGCGCCACGCCGTCCTCACCCTCGGCCTCACCCCGGTGTTCTGCGGCAGCTCCTTCAAGAACAAGGGAGTGCGCCTGCTGCTGGACGCCGTCGTCGACTACCTGCCCTCGCCCATCGACCGCGGCCTGATCGTCGGCCACGACCTGGACGACGCGAGCAAGGCGGTATCGCGCCACCCGTCGGCGAAGGAGCCCTTCGCCGCCCTGGCCTTCAAGATCATCAACGACCCCTACGTCGGCCAGCAGACCTTCATCCGCGTCTACTCCGGCGAGCTGCAGTCCGGCAGCTACGTGCTCAACCCGGTCAAGGACAAGCGCGAGCGCGTCGGCCGCATCCTGCGCATCCACGCCGACCGCCGCGAAGAGATCGACGCCGTGCGCGCCGGCGACATCGCGGCGCTGATCGGCACCAAGTACACCACCACCGGCGACACGCTGTGCGCCGAGAAGGAGCCGCTGCTGGTCCACTACGTGCAGTACGGCATCGACCTGTGGGGCATTGTGCGCTCGGGGTTCCCCGGCTGGAACGGCCACGGCGGCTTCGGCCAGGGCCGCAAGTGGACCATTATGTTCGCGGGGTTGATGCTGGGCGACGGCGACATGAGTGCGCCC
>JAKLHU010000628.1 GCA_022709995.1 Verrucomicrobiota bacterium
CATACGCCGCCGCCCACCCAAGGAGCCTGTAACCTGCAAATTGTCCCACCGGAGCGCCGGGTTGTACACTGACCGATAACCTCGGGCGGCGGAAAACCGTTGCGGCGTGGCTTGCTATTGGGCTGATAAAAGGTTACATTATATGCTTTCCCAGCCCAGTTCATTCACGAACGGGCGATGGCATCGACGGCTTCGGCACTGTTTTTGCAGAAATCACGAAGTGAAAGCAAAGATTCTCATAGCTGAGGAAGATGAGGGCCTTTCAGACGTGCTGAGAGGTTTATTCCGCAGTTTGGACCACCGGGTGAAGGCTTCGGCCGACCTGGAGGAGATACGTCGGTTGCTGCGGGAGGAATCTTGGCAGGTGTTGTTTAGCAGTGCCGCGCTGTGGCAGGCCTCCCTGGCTGACGACGACCTGATTGCGGCAGCCCGGCGGTTGCCGGTACCGGTACCAGTTGTCGTGATGGCCGCGTATGCCGAATTCAACCTTGGCGAAGACGCCATCAAGGCCGGGGCGACGGCTTGGCTGGCCAAGCCGATTCGGTCGGCGGCGGCAATTCGCGGCCTGGAGCAAGCCCTCAGCCAGATTTCGGCGGCCGCTCCAGAAGCGGCGCCGCCGGCGGAACAGCCCCAGGCGGTCGCAGAGCGTCATTTTGGGGTTTTGGTCGGCGAGCACGACTGCATGCGCCGGCTGTATGGCCAGATAGAAAAGATCGCGGACACGGACATGACCGTGCTTTTGCGGGGCGAGAGCGGCACGGGCAAAGAGCTTTTCGCGCTGGCGATTCACAACGCCAGCCAGCGGGCGCGGCGGCCCTTCGTGGCCGTCAATTGCGCGGCCCT
>JAKLHU010000629.1 GCA_022709995.1 Verrucomicrobiota bacterium
GAGCGCCTCAGGGCCTGAGGCGCCTACTTGGCGCGCTTGGCCACTTGGACCGCCATTATCAATGGGTGACCGATTACGGGGCCGGCCCGGCGCGGGCATCACCGGCGGGTGTTGGCGAGCTTGTATTTTTCGGTTTCCAACCCCGGCACGCCGAAGAAGGACTGGCCGATTTCGCAGCCGGCCTCCAGCAGGCTGAGCTGGAGTTCCTTGCGGTCGACCTGCCGGGGCGTTTGCCCTTTGGCCAGGGACAGGGCCGCGGCGGTGCCGGCGGCCTGGCCCATGTTGAGGCAGGCGAGAATCAGACGGCAGCAGGCCTGGGCCATGAATTCCGTGGACAGACAGCGGCCGGCGACCAGGAGATTGTCGACGTCCCGGGGGACCAGGGCGCGATAGGGGATGCTGGTCGGAAGCACCTTCGGCTGGAAGTCATTGCCGGAGTGGCCCCAGCCGTCGGTGATCGCGTCCCAGCCGCCGGGGGGCGGCCAGGAGCCGACTTTGCCGATGGTGGAGACGTAGCAAGTCCGGCCGTCAATCACCAGTTCCGCCCACTTGATGTTGCCGGGGCCGTCGGGATTGTGCAGGTCGAGGTGATGGCCGGTCAGGGCGATGGTGTCCTCGAAGGTGTTGGCGCGCACCACGTCCAGCGTTTTCAGGACATATTCGCCGACGACCCGGCGCGTTTCCCGCACGCCGAGCAGGGAGCCGGTGTCAATCAAGTAGGAATTTTCATATCCCGGGATGCTGGCGCGGATGAATTTGGACAGGATGTCGGCTTGTTCGCGGCCTTCCAGGTACATTCTGGTCAAGTCTCGGGCGGAAAGCGGATCGCAGTTGCGGGAGT
>JAKLHU010000063.1 GCA_022709995.1 Verrucomicrobiota bacterium
TATCGCATGAAACCAGGAGACCAGGCATGAGCCAGCGCGACAAGATCCTGTTCCTGCTGCCGGCCGCGGCCATTGCCCTGGTCGTCCTGTTCACCGTCCTGCTCTTCGCCGGCCTGGCCATGTTCAAGCAGGCCTTCCACCACGACGCCGACAGCGACATCACCGAGAAAACGGCTCTGGTCGCCCTCATCCTCAACCCCCTGCTCAACCAGGGCCGCCTCGATGAAGCCAGGCATTTCTGCGACCACTTCAACCGCGACGCCCTCCGCCTCAGCCTCATCCGGGTCGACGGCAAGGTCGAAGCCGATTCCGCCGAAAAGGCCGACCTGCTCAGCAACCATCTGAACCGCGAGGAAATCCAGGCCGCCATCGCCGGCGCGCCAATCTGCGTGACCCGCTTCAGCGAAAGCCTCAACCAGTGGATGACCTATCACGCCGTCCAACTCGACGGCGGCAACCGGGAATACATTCTGCGCGCCGCCGTCAGCACCGACCGCACCGCGAGGATTCTCCAGAAGGCCACCTTGACGGCGGTGTTCGCCTTGCTGCTTGGCGGCGCCCTGGCCCTCGCCCTGGCCCTGTACATCTCCGGCCGGGTGCGCACCCCGCTGCGCGCCCTAAATCATGCGTTGACGGCAATCACCGACGGCAATCTGGACGCGCCGATCCCCATCCCCCGGGCCGGCATTGTCCGCGACTTCGCCACCCGCATCGCCGAGATGACCACCTTGCTGCGCGCCAATCTGGCGGCCGTCATGGCCACCCGCAACGAGCAGGAGGCCATTCTCAACTCCATGGAGGAGGCCGTTCTCCTGGTCAACCGGAGCGGCGACGCCCTTCGCGTCAATCGCGCGGCCGCCGCCCTGTTCCACCTTGCCGACCGGCAGGTCTTCAATCTTTCCCGCTCCGGCATGCCCGACCTGCTGCCACATGTCCAGGAGGCCGTGAAAACCGGCCAGCCCTTTGAGAAAGAATATGAACTGACTTCGCCGAGCGGCAAGACCTATCTGCTGATCAAAGGCGCCATCATCGCCAAGGGCGACGGCGACTGCCTGTTGCTGACGGTCACCGACTTGACCCGGCTCCGGCGCCTGGAATCATTCCGCAGCGACTTCATCGCCAACGTCTCGCACGAATTGAAAACGCCGCTGACCTGCATCATCGGCGCGGCGGAGACGATTCTCGAAGAAAAAGACCTCCCGCCGGAGCAGATGCAGAAGCTGGTGACGATGCTCTATGAGCAGTCCAGCCGCCTCAACCTGCTCGTCCAGGACATCCTCAGCCTCTCGGCCTTGGAACATCGGCAGAACACGTTGAACCGGAAAGCGCCCGCCGTAGCCCTCGACGCCGTCCTCGGCAACGCCATCGCCCTGGCGCGGGAAAATGCCCGTGAGCATGGCGTCGAGATCACCCTGACCAACTCGGTCCCGATTGAGATTCCCGGTGACAGCCAATTGCTGGAGCAGGCCGTGGGCAATCTGCTCAGCAATGCGGTGAAATACAGCGGCAGCCCCAGCATCGAAGTGTCCTTGAGCCGCCAGAACGGCGCGGCCGTCGTGGAAGTCAAGGACTTCGGCATCGGCATCGCCGACGAACACAAGGCGAGAATCTTCGAACGCTTCTACCGCGTCCACAAGGAGCGCAGCCGGGCCCTGGGCGGCACCGGCCTGGGCCTCGCCATCGTCAAGCACGTGGCCTCGGCCCATCAGGGCGTCGCGACCCTGACCGACACGCCGGGCGGCGGCTGCACGTTCCGCCTCACCCTGCCCATCCCGGCCGCGACGACGCCAAAAGCATGACCGCCGTCGGCGCCGACGCCGATGCCTATGCGCTCACGGCGTCGTCCAGAGCCTGCTCCCGGTGCGCGAAAAGGACCTCGTCCTGGAGCCGATACGCCCGGGCGTCATGCCGGCTGGCCATGACCGCGACCAGCGAAGGCACATCTTCCAGGCCAGGCTCCGCCAGCACGGTCGCCAACAAGGCGAAACAGGACGGATACGTCTGTTCCAGGACAACCGGAACCAGCAGGGAATGGCTGAAGCTAACCGGCATCCCGTCCCGGCAGAAAATCTGCACGGGCAGGAAATCATCCCAGCCCGCGGCATACACTTTTCCCTGGGCGTCGACCGTGATGGTTTTCTGATCGCTGATAAGAAATCCCGCCCGGCCATCCGCGCTGACGACTACGGCACCTGACCGCCAAAACGCCCGTTCCATCGCGAAATCCTTTCCTTTTTCCCGGTGATCGCCTTACGCAAGGCCTGCGCGTAACGATCGAGCTTGTCGACGGCCTTGGTGGCCTTGGCGCCGTCGCCTGACAAGCTCGGACACGGCGGCAGAGGCCGTCGAAACGGCGAACGAAAATACGCGAAATCCAGCGCGATCGCCTGCACCGCAACGTGATATTCGGCCAGAAAGTCATTCAGAATGTCGACGTCTTCCGGCGTCACGCCTTCTTCCTCAGCCAGAGCCATCTGCCGCGGCCGCACATAGCTGCCCAGACGCGCCGCCGATTCCAGGCGCCGCTCCATCCCGGCCAGCATTTCAAGATACAGAACCTGCAACAACGCTGATACTGGTTTCATGCTCAGTCCTCCACGCCTGAATGATCATGACAACCTAAAGTATCCGTCTCGCCCCGACAAAACATGTCATGGCGGCGCGAAAAAGCACATGCGGCGGCCCGGGTGAGGTGGCACGGGCTTCCACCCCGTGTTCGCCAACCATCGACACAACGACTTTTACGGCAAAAGCTTGTGCCATAGCAACGGCGCCTTCGCACCAGGTCGACCCCGGCTCGCCGCGGCAGGAGATTTCCCGTCTATGCCGACCAAGCGATAAATCACCCCGGAGTGCGGCGACCAAGCAGCGACCGGCTCCCGGTCATTGTTGGCAAAAAAGGCGATGCCACGCCCGTTGCCTGGGGTCATGGCTTCTTTTGTCTGACTTCCTGCTTTGGTTGCGGCCGCGGCGTTCCATCGCGGCCCTTGTCCCGCGGGCGGACACCGTCGTCCGGGCGGTTCAACGTCCACAGCACCAGCTGGCTCGTCGGCAACAGATGATCATAGGCAAACGCCTGCATGAACACATCGGCGGGGATGACCGGCTTGCGGACGACCCCGCCGTCAATCTCGGCCTCCGCAAACAGAATGACCGGGCAAGGCTTCATGCCGCGCAAAAACACATTCTTCACCTGCACGGTGAGAGTTTTTTCGTCCCCTCGAAACACCGTCTGGCCCGAGATCCGGACATTTTCCCCGACCATTCTGATGTCGCCCTTGAAGCCGTCTTCCCGGACGACGTGCAGTTTCAGGGATTCGGTCCCGCCAGGCCCGATGTTCAAGCCTGACTTCGCGGTGTAGACGTTGAAATCCGGGACGGGGCGGCCGAGGCGCAGCCAATAGCGGTAATCCGCCCCGCCGGCGCCGGTGACATCGCCGATGGCGACGGAATACTCGCCGTCGGCCGGCAACACCAGACGGCAGGCGGGGTCAGCCGGCTGCAGGCACAAGCCGACATTGAGGCTGGCCGGAGCATCATCGATTTCCGCCACCAAGACGCCGTCCGCCTGCCGGATGCGCAAGATGCCGTCCAGCGGCGAGCCGACCCGCCGCGCCGCCAGATCCAGAACCGCGATTTCACCCTGGCGCCCCCGAAACCGAAACACGTCCTGTTCGCCAGCACCGGAAATCGTCCCGGCCATGACGTGGACGGCGTTAAGGCCAAAGCACTGCTTGGCGGCGGCGGCTTCCGGCATGGCTTCACGGCCAGGGAACGGATTGCCCCCGCCGGCATACGGCCGCCAGCCCTGGCTGACCTCGATGCGATACACGAAATCCTCGCGGCCGCGGTACAGATTATCCGCAATCCGCAGGACATGGACGCCCGTGGCGGCCGGTTTGACCCGCAGCACCGGATCCGGCCAGAAATACTCGTCGTCGGCGAAGCCAGCCGGCCGGCCGGCCGGGTCAAGCAGCGTCAAAACCGGTTGAAAATGCCCGGGGACGGCATCGCCGATGAACGGCAGCAGCGACCGGCCTTGCACGGCAAAGCTGTAAGCCTGGCCGGCTTGCAGAAAAATCCGGAACGCATCGGTCTCTCCAGGCATGATCTGGCCATCAAGCACGCAAGGCACGATTTCGACCAGAGGCGACTCCGGACGCGGCTTGTCCGGCGCCACATAGACCGGCTCGGCGAGGTGCGGCTCGACGTCGACATAAAAAAGCTTCGGGGCGGAAATGCCATTCGCGCCGCACAAGCGCAACTCCCGCCGACCCGGCGCCGCCGCCGCCGCAATGTCCAAGTCGAGAAAAGCCACCTGCCGGATTGACGGCGTTTCCTGCAAGGCATTCCGCTTGGTATGCAGGTCCTTGATGACCAGACGCAGGCAGTCCTCATCCAGCTCGCCCAGCCGGTCCCACCAGGCATTCGGCCGCCAGTCTTCCGTCTTGTCCGGTTTCGGGGGCGCCTGGCGCTGGCCGGCGGCAATCGCGTCAATCCAACCAAGCAGATACTTGCGCTGGCTGCCGGCCGGCGGCGAAAAGCTCGGCGCCAGGATGACCTGGCGGACCGTCACGCCCTCGCCGCTGAGCAAGGCCGAGGAGACGCCATGCAAGTACTGCCCTCCCACCAGCACCCGCACCGTGCCGCCGCGCTGGCCGCCGGCCGGATACAAATACCCCGCATAGGGCCCGGCGCCGACACCGGCAGCCAGCAGCACCAACACCAGAATCAGACGTCGCATGGGCTGTCCCCCTTTGCAATTATTGGGCTTGCTGCCGCCGTCGCCGCCGCAATCGCCATATCCATCCTCGTCACCGGTACAATTCCCGCAGCCGGCCGGCCGGCGACTCCGGCGGCAGGATCGTTGTCTGCAGGCCGATCGGATTGGGCAGCGGGCCGTCCGGGTCGATGCCGCAAAGCTCGTACAGGCTCCCCAGCATGTCCGGCGGCGCCACCGGCCGGCTGACCACCTCGCCGGCCACCGCGTCCGATTCGCCGACCACCTTGCCGCCGACAAAACCGCCGCCAGCCACCAAAGCGGAAAAACATTTCGAATAGTGGTTCCGACCGCCATTCCACGGCGCCTCCCAGTCGATTTTCGGGCCGCGGCCGAATTCGCCGGTCCACCACACAATCGTGGTGTCAAGCAAGTCTTTTTCGGCCAGATCCTGCAGCAGGGTGGCGACGGCCTGGTCCATTTCCGCGGTGCGCTGCTTCATGGTCTCGAAATGGCGCTTGTGGGAATCCCATCCCTGCGCATTGATGGTGATGTACGGCACCCCGGATTCGACCAGTCGGCGCGCGGTCAAACACGACTGCCCGACTGGATTCCAGCCGTAGCGGTTGCGCATGTCCGCGCTTTCCAAGGACAAGTCAAAGACTTTGGCGGCATCGCCCTCAATGACCTTGCGCGCCTGGATCCCGGCGGCCTGGAACGCCTCCAGCACGGGCGCCCCCACTTTCGTTCCCGGCGCCGCCCCCGGCGCCGGCGGCCGCCCAAAGGTGTCCAAAGCCGACAGCAGGTCGAAACGCTGGGCCATCTCCTCCGCATTCAGGCCGCCCGGGGGGACGATGCCGTCGACGATGAACCGCGTCTGGCTCGGATTGCCGCCAGTCACCAGGGGCGCGTACTCTTCGCTCAGAAAGCCGATCTCCGAAAAGCGACCTTTAGGGACCGTCAAAATGACGTAGGGCGGAATATCGCCCCGGTAGTCTTTGGCCTTGAACATCGCGATGACGGCCCCGATGGCGGGGTAAACCTTGCCGCCGCCCGGCTCGCGGCCCGTCTGCATCAGATACGTCGCCGTTTCATGCCCGCGATGCGGATGCGTCATCGTCCGGATGATCGAATACTTGTCGGCCTGCTGCGCCAGTTTCGGCAGCAGTTCACTGATGGCGACGCCGGGAACGTTGGTCGGGATGGCCTTGAGGCCGTTGTTGTAGGCCTTGTCGGCGTCCGGCTTCGGGTCGAACGTCTCCAGTTGCGAAGGGCCGCCCCAGACCCATATTTCGATTACCGAGCGGGCGGGCCGGCGTTCAGCGGCGGCGCCGCCGGCCACACCGGCCACCATAACCACCAGAAAGAATATCATGATTCTGTTCATCGTCGTCCCCTCGCCGCCAAACATCCTCAATGCTGATGCAGGAATTCCGCCGAATTGACCAGAACCCAGCACAAATCCTGTTGCAAGCGCCAGCGCTCCTTGCCCGAAGGCAGGCGCTGATAAAAGGTCTGAATCGTTTTTTTCTCCTCGGCCGTCGGGGGCCGGGACAGAAACAGCCAGTACAGCGCCTCGATGCGGGCTTCGGAAGAAAAGCTCTTGACATCCTCCCGGCGGCCGATATTCTGCAGTTTTCGATAGAGTTCACCAGAGTTGAAAAGGAACAGACGCTGCTTCGCGCTCATCGCGTTGTTGCGTTCCCCCAGTTCGCCGCTGTCACGGGCCGGACGCCCGAACAGAATCAAGAACGAACTGCTGATGGAGCCGTCAGCCAGACTCACCGTGCGATTCTGGGACGGTATATAGGTAAAGGGCTCCGGGATGACGCTCGAATAACTGCTCCGCGCGCCGGTCAAGTCGCCAATGGCATCATCCAACACCTCGGCGCCCAGCCGACGCACAGGATACGAGGCAAAATGCTTCTCAGTCAGACTGGCCGCCGCCGACTGGCACGACGAAGCACAGTACGCCGACGACAAGGCCACTTGGCGGCACAGGCGCCGGACGTCATAGCCGGAGCGGGCGAACTCGCCCGCCAAGTGATCAAGCAGGGGCTGGTTGATGATGTCGCCGCCGGCCAGGTCGTCGGCCGGCGCAATCAGGCCATGACCGAAAAACCAATGCCAGACCCGGTTGGCCAGGGCCCGGCTGAAATACGGATTCCCGGCCGTCAGCAATTCGTCGCAAAACACGGCCCGGGCATCGTCGCCGGGCGCGACGTCGACCAGCCGTCCATCCAACCGGCGCCGGGGCAGCGCTTCCGGCAGCCGTTGCGCGTACACGATCTCCTCTTTCCATTCTTTCGTGCTTTTATACCTCACGCCGGCGAAGAAATCGGCCAGGGCCAGGCGGTCGGCCGCGGGCATGGCGTCATAGCGAAGCCCCATGAAGCTCAAGGCCACGGCGCCGGCGATCCCGGCCGCGGTTCGATTCGCCATGGCGCGGTAGAAATTGACTTCGGGGACCCGGAAGTTGCTGCCGCTGGAAGTGAGCAAAGCCCGGACAAAATCGTCATAGGGCTCGTTCCGGCGGAGGAAGTCATGAATGCGACGCTGATACCCGTACACCGCGTTGGGCCACAGGTTGATAGGGAATTCCGACTTGATCCGGAGGAGGTCGCACCAGTGCTGCGTCCAGTACAGGGGAAAGCCGTCGTCATTCAACAGGCGGTCAATCAAGGCCGCGCGCTTCCCCCCACCGGGGTCCTGCACGTATTCTTTGGCTTCCGCCATCGTCGGCAGGCGGCCAAGAAAATCAAGGTAGGCGCGGCGGACAAAGACGGCATCGCTGGCTTCCCGCGGCACGGCCAGCCGCTGTTGCGCCCACCCGGCCCGCAGCAAACGGTCGACCTCGCCATGCTCGGGAACCAGGCTGTCCTTCCAATACGGAGACTCGGCCGCCAGAACGGCCGCCGTCAGCGCCATGCTCAGCAACACCCAACCCGTTGACTTCATGCGGCACCTGCCTGCATTGACGACGCACTGAACGTGTCGAAAAGAGCGCCAAGGACCGGAGACAGGAACGTAACCGCCGACGCCGGGAGCCGGCGACCGCGGGCCCAAGTGCAGACAGCCCCGCCAGGACTCCTTGCGATAGCTGCGCCTGGCAACCATGAATCTACAATGCCGCCGACAAAATGTCAACTGCCGCCCCGGATGATTTTCGCATGGCGGGCAATCTCTATAGGTCCCATTCGTCCCATCGGTCCCATTCGTCCCATCGGTCCCATTCGTCCAACTCCCCCGCCAGGTGAAGCTAAAAGGAAGAGTTCTGGTTCGAACAAGGGGAGGGGCCGGGGACCCCGGACGCCATGGCGTCGGCGATGCTCCGACCGCCGGGAAAGGGGGCTCCGGCCGGCGGCCGGGGACGACGGGCTTTCAGCCGACGCTGGCGCCGGACGGCAACGGCCCATCCAATGTCACCAGGCGCAACGTCTTGCCGGCCTTCGCCGCCAGCAGCATGCCCTGGGACTCCACGCCGCGCAGAACGGCCGGCTTGAGATTGGCGACCACCACGATCGTCCTGCCGACCAGGTCCTCGGGAGCATAATACTCCGCAATCCCGGAAACAATCTGGCGCGTCTCGTCGCCGAGCCGCACCGACAGCTTCAGCAGTTTGACGGCCTCCGGGATGCGTTCGGCGCTCACGACCTCGGCCGTCTTCAATTTGACCTTGCCGACATCATCAATCGAGATGATCCCGACGGGTTCCGCCGCCTTGGCCGGTTTGCCGCTGGCCTTCACGACTTGGGGCTGCCGCGCCGCGCAACTGACTGGCGAAGCGTCGTCTTTCGCCACTTCGGCCCGCGGAAACAACGTCTCCAACTCGCCAATGTGGCTGCCGTCAACAAGCCGGTTCCACGAACTCAAAGCCGAAATCCGCGGCTCCAGGGACGCCTCCGGAATGCCCAGGGCCCGGCGCAACGCCATCATCTTGCCGGGCATGGCCGGATACAGCAGCCCCGAGGCAATCCGCAGGCATTCCATCGTGTTGCGCAACACGCG
>JAKLHU010000630.1 GCA_022709995.1 Verrucomicrobiota bacterium
CTTTCATGTCACCTGGGAATGGAAGATCAAGCCCCCGGCGCGCAAGGGCAACCGCGCAGACGTGATGTTCCTGGTCAACGGCGTGCCGGTGTGCATCGTCGAGCACAAGAACCCCCAGGACGGCGACGCCATCGAGCGGGGGATCACGCAACTGCGCCGCTACGAACTGGAGACGCCCGAGCTGCTGGCCGCGCCGCAGCTCTTCAACGTGACCCACCTGCTCGATTACTGGTACGGCGTGACCTGGAACGCCAACCGGCGCGACATGGCGCGCTGGAAGCAGGCGCCGGAGGAGAGCTACCGCTTCGCCGTACAGTCGTTCTTCGAGCGCACCGACTTCCTGCGCACGCTGGAACACTGGATCCTGTTCTACGTGCAGGACGGCGAGACACGCAAGTCGGTCCTGCGCCAGCATCAACGGCGCGCCATCGCCGCCATCCTCGGCCGTTGCCTGGACACCGGCAAGAATCGGGGGCTGATCTGGCACACCCAGGGGTCCGGAAAGACCTTCACGCTGCTGACGGCGGCGCGGCAGATCCTCGAGGACAAGACCCGCTTCGCCAACGCGACCGTCATCCTGGTCGTGGATCGGACGGAGCTGGAGGGTCAGCTCAAGGGCTGGGTCGAGCGCCTGCTCGGTGAGATGCAGCAGCAGGACATCGCCGTCAGGCGCGCCAACAACAAGGCCGAACTTCAGGCGTTGTTGGACTCCGACTTCCGGGGGCTGATCCTCTCGATGATCCACAAGTTCGAGGCGATCCGGAAGGACAGTTGTGCTCGGGACA
>JAKLHU010000631.1 GCA_022709995.1 Verrucomicrobiota bacterium
CGCTTCTCCGCTTTTCAGCTTTTCAGCTTCAAGACGGATGCGCTCTTTATCCTGCGCCTTCTTCTCTTCGGGTGAGAGTTCTTTTCGCGGGTCCGCTGCCGGCGGTGCGGCTCTCCCGGCCTGGACGTAAAGGTCGGGATACGTCATTCTGAAGGCTTCGTCAAGGGTAGCGTGCCTCGGCTGTTTTGCGCCTCTGTCGATTAACAAGTGATTTCCTGCCGCTTCCCGGATGATCATTACGCGGAGATAGGGCTCCAGTTCTTCCGGTGCCTTAACGCCGGCCTTTTCCGCCGCTGCCCTTAATACGTTGCCGTCCTCTCCTTTGTCACGGAGAAAGACGCTGACGAATTTCAAGGCGTCGTCGTCGTTGGTGGCGCCGGTCACGGCCTTGATGCCCTGAACGAATTTCCCGTAGTCGCGGTCAATCTCGTCGATGGGCCTCTTGGTCTGAAGGGCTGGGTGCTGCGCCTGAAAGGCCCGTAGCTCGTCCAGCTCTCTGCTGATGCGAACTCGGTCCTGTTCCTGCTGCTTGGTCTGATTGACGACTGTTCGCAACTCCGCCAGCTCCTTCTCCATCTGGTCCATGCGCTGAATTTTCTTCAGCTGTTCCTTCATGAAGTCGGGGTCGTAGAGCTTCGCGTCGTCAATTTCTCCGGCGGCTGATGCACGTTGCTGGGCTTCGGTGGCCGCGCGCTGGCGCTCCTCCTTCTCCCTGTTCAACTGCTGCTCCAGCTCTGTAATGCGGT
>JAKLHU010000632.1 GCA_022709995.1 Verrucomicrobiota bacterium
GCCAGATCTTGCCCTTGCCGCCCGGGAACGGCAGCTTGGCCATCATGTTGCCGCCGGGGGCGTCGGCATACTCCGCCAGCGTCCTCTCCGCCACAAACGGCGGCAGCAGGTTGAACCACGCGTTCAGGTCTTTCTCGGCGCCGTCGGCGCCGGGATACACCCCAGCGCGATCCATCCCGTCGCGCGGCATGCCGTCCTTGTTGTCTCCCGCGTAGAGGTGCATCGCCAGGCCCCACTGCCGCAGGTTCGAAACGCAATTGGCGCGTTGCGCCTTGGACTTGGCCTTGGCCACCGCCAGGATGGCGATAATCGCAATCACCACCAGCAACTCAATCAAGGTGAATGCCCTCACTTGCTTGGTTTCTCGCTTCATAACTTCAGGTATGGCACATTACGCTTTCCAGCCTCTTAAATCTACGTCCGCACTGCTAAACGGCGCAAGCGTTACTTTTCCACAATTTGTCCGCCGCGATGCCGCTCCACGTGTGCAAAACGGGCCGGGTCTTGCGACCCGGCCCCGCATTCAAGTTGCGCCTCACCGGCCCCGCCCTACTCGCTCTTGATGCTGTAGAACTTCTGCGTCCCGCTTGCGGTGATGGAGAACGATCCCGGCGTGCCCGGGTTGATCTGCGCCGTGCGCGTCCAGGTGTTCAGCGGCGCGGCCACACTCGTGGATTCATACAGCACAAACTGCGAGCCCGAGCCGCCGCTGTATTGGATCTCCGTGGGT
>JAKLHU010000633.1 GCA_022709995.1 Verrucomicrobiota bacterium
TCGCGGCCGCCGCGTCCGCGCCGCCGGTTTGGCTGCGGCGGGCTGCTGATCGGGCTGCTCATCGTTCTCGCCCTCTTCTGATAGGGGGCGTCGTGCTGCTCGCCCTGGCCGGTTCGAGTGAAGGCACCACTTGGACGGCGCACGGGGCACACGTCCGGGAGGTTATGGTCGCCGAGGCCAAGGAGGAGACCGCCGACAAGGTGGTTGTCCTCGACGTCAAGGGTCTGATCATGTCGGACATCGGGCGCAACGGCACCGATCCGTCGCGCCTGGCGACCGAGCTGCAGCGGGTGGCGGACGACCCGCACGCCGTCGCCATCGTCCTCGACATGGACACCCCGGGCGGCGAAGTCACCGCGTCCGACGAGATCTATCATTCGCTGCGCGCCTTCCACGCCACCTCCGCCAAGCCGGTGGTGGCGTGCATGCGCTCGGTGTGCGCCAGCGGCGGCTACTACATCGCCGCGGCCACCGACTTCATCCTGGCCAACGAACTGTCGCTGACCGGCAGCATCGGCGTCATCGTGCCGAAGTACAAGTACACCGACCTGCTCGACAAGATCGGCGTGCAGTTCGATTCGGTCAAGTCCGGCGAGATGAAGGACATGCTCTCGGGTGGGGTGCCGCGCACACCCGAGGAGGACGCCCGCATGAACGCCTATGTGCAGACCTTGGTTGACGAGACGTTCGAACGCTTCCTCGCCGTCGT
>JAKLHU010000634.1 GCA_022709995.1 Verrucomicrobiota bacterium
CTGCTTCGCGCGGTGCCGAAGATCGGCGTGCCCCTGCCTGAAGAATCGGCGGCGCCTGCGGAAGCCGCGCAGCCCCGCCAACGGCAGGGCTGCGCGTTCGCACCGCGCTGCCCTTTGGCGGACGACGCGTGCCGCGCCTCCGCGCCGGACTTAACGCCGCTCCCCGACGCTCCGGCACACCGGTGCGCCTGCTTCAAGTCCCGCGCTTAACGCTGCACGCGGGCGTTGCCTTTCCAGACGCTCCAGACCTGGTCCTCGTCCGCGGGCAGGGCGTAGTCGACCAGCATAGTCGTGGCCAACGCGCCGCTCGCCCAGCCGAACTGTATCCACTTCTCGGGCTCCCAGCCCTTAAGGATCGCGTAGAGCATGCCGCCGACGAAGCCGTCGCCGCCGCCGATGCGGTCCATGACCGTGATGTCGCGCGGCTCGACCACGTGCCACGCGTCACCCGCCGCCATCAGCGCGCCCCACAGGTGATGGTTCGTGTCGACGACCTCGCGCAGCGTCGTGCCATAGGTTTGGGCGTTCGGGAACGCCTTCTTGACGCGCTCGATCATGCCCTTGAAACCCTCGATCTTGGCCTTGATGTCCTTGCCGCCCGCCTCGGGGCCCTGCACGCCGAGACAGAGCTGGAAATCCTCCTCGTTGCCCACGAGGATGTCTGACACAGAGGCTATCTCGCGGAAGATGCCGGAGAGTT
>JAKLHU010000635.1 GCA_022709995.1 Verrucomicrobiota bacterium
ACATCGAAGATGGCCGCAACACCATCATGATCCTTTCCTGGCAGTCACCCGACACTTTGGGTCGGCGGTTGGTGGAAGGTCAGAGGAAGGTCAAAATCTTTGGTGAGGAATATTTCCGCAAGGCGGAGGTGGTGGTGGTGAATGGGCTTTCCGCTCATGCCGGTCAGGATTACTTACTTGAGTACGCCCAGGCTTCAAAAGAAACGCTAAAACGCCTGATCCTGGTGCATGGTGAAGAAGATGCAGCCACCGCTTTTATGGCGAAAATTCGCGAGGTTGAAGGCATGCCAGAACCCGAATATGCCGAGAAAGGTCAGACCTTCGCGCTCTGATTTCTCAGGTATAATCAGCAAACCTGTTTGGAGAGATGCCGGAGTGGTTGATCGGGACGGTCTCGAAAACCGTTATAGCGCTCGTCGCTATCGTGGGTTCGAACCCCACTCTCTCCGCTGAAGACCCAAGCCCTTTGCAATAAGTGGAGGGCTTTTATTAATGGTGTGTGTGGTGCAGTTTCACCAATTTGCATTCATTTAGCATTGGATGTGTGTCTTTTGGTAGGGCGGGTTGCCCACAACCCGCCGTATAACGCACGGATTATTTACCTTGTTGCCTTATCCACAATTGCACAACAATTGATTTGAGGGACCATGTCCTCGGCGGCAT
>JAKLHU010000636.1 GCA_022709995.1 Verrucomicrobiota bacterium
GGTGCTACGCGGCGACGTGCCGGCGCGCAAGGGCTACCCGGGCTATCTTTATTCGGATCTGGCGGAAATCTACGAGCGCGCCGGGCGGATCAAGGATCGTCCCGGTTCGATCACGATGATTCCGGTGCTGTCGATGCCTTCCGACGACATCACCCATCCGATTCCCGACCTGACGGGCTATATCACCGAAGGCCAGATCGTACTCGGGCGCGAACTGTTCAATCAGGGCATCCATCCGCCGGTCACGGTGCTGCCGTCGCTGTCGCGCCTGATGAAGGACGGCATCGGCAAGAATTTCACGCGCGAGGACCATCCCCACGTCGCCAGCCAATTGTTCGCCAGTTACGCCAAGGCGCTCGAAATCCGCGGCCTGGCGGCGATCATCGGCGCCGAGGAACTGGGCGACGCCGACCGCCGCTACCTGAAATTCGCCGAAGCCTTCGAGCGCCGCTTCATCGGCCAGGGCGAAGACGAAGACCGCAGCATTGCCGAGACCCTCAACCTGGCCTGGGATCTCCTGTCCATGTTGCCGGCCAGCACGCTGACCCGGGTCTCCGAAGAGGAACTGGCGAAGTACCACAAGCATGCCGGCGACTATCCGCCCGACGCCGACGCCTGACCATGAAAAAGCGTCTTTCCGTCCCGCCGACCAAAAGCG
>JAKLHU010000637.1 GCA_022709995.1 Verrucomicrobiota bacterium
GGCAACAAGCTGGTTCGCGTCGATGGCCAGGGCGAGGTGGTCGGGGCGATGACCTTCAAACCCGGTAAATAGGGATACGCATGGCCTACAAGCCCACTTACGCGGTCGACGTGCCGGACAGGGCGGAAATCGACGCCCTGCCCGGCTTCGTGCTGCTCGAATTCGGCGTGGACTGGTGCCCGCATTGCCAGGGCGCGCAGCCGGCCATCGAAGGCGCGCTGCAAACGCATGCCGGTCTGCCGCACATCAAGGTCGAGGATGGTGCCGGGCGTCGCCTCGGGCGCACGTTCCGCGTCAAGCTGTGGCCGACGCTGATTTTATTGCGCGACGGCCAGGAACTCGGACGCGTGGTGCGCCCGACCACTGTCGGAGAAGTCCGGGAACTGCTGGCAACCGTCTCCTAACGGCTGTCTTTGCGCAGTCTGGCGACCATCGCCGCCGTGCTGTTGGGCGCCGCGACGTTGCCCCAGCTGGTGCGCACGTAGTTGGCGATGTCGGCGATCTGCTGGTCGTCGAGCTGGCCGCCCAGCGCCGGCATCGGGATGTAGTTGCCGCGCTGCGGCAGACCGTTCAGCACCACTTTGAGAATGTTCGCCGGATCGGGCGCGATTACCGCGCCATTGCCGGCCAGTGGCGGAAAGACGCCGGGGATGCC
>JAKLHU010000638.1 GCA_022709995.1 Verrucomicrobiota bacterium
CCAGCCGCGCGCGGATATTTTCGGCTCCGGGCAGCTCACCCTTTCCCACCTCGCCCTGTACCGCGACGTCTACTACACCAGCGACGGCCAGGGCGGGCGCGGCGGCCGCGCCATCGAAGGCCGGCCGTTCCCCTTGAACCAGGACGAGTTCTTCGTGCTGGGCGACAACAGCCCCAACAGCCTGGACGCGCGCTTCGCGTTCTCCGGGCCGCGCACCGATCCGGTCGGGCCGCACCTGGCGACGGGCACCGAACGGCGCCTGCAGGTAGTCGGCGGCGCCGCGACACCGACCCACAAGCGCGAGGCGCAGGCGGCGCGGTAGCCGCACAAAGACGCCGGCCGGGAGCGCGTCAACGCAACCCGGCCGACTTGCCACCCTGGAAAAGGAGCTTCCACGATGACCGCCCCCATTCTCTCGCGCCCGGCCCCGGCCGGCGATGCGGCCGCGATCCGGCGCCGCTACGTGCTGACCGTGACGGCGGCGGCGCTGGCCGCGGACTGCGGCGGCGAGCGCTACGCGCTGGCGAAGCTGCTGCGCGATCTGGCGGACGATCTGATGGCGGGCGACGCCGCCGGGCTGCGCGGACCGATCGACCTGCACGCCTTCATGCACCGGCTCGACGGCGGGACTGCCGGCCGCGCCGAGCTGA
>JAKLHU010000639.1 GCA_022709995.1 Verrucomicrobiota bacterium
CAGTTCCTGGTTGAAACCGTTGTGCTGGCCGTTGGCGGCGGGCTGATTGGTGTGGCGGTCGGCATCATCACCCCCATCCTGGTGTCGCACCTCACCACCATGAAGACCATCGTAACCCTCTGGTCGGTCCTGCTGGCCTTCAGCATCTCCGGCGCGGTCGGGATCATCTTTGGACTTTACCCGGCGAAAGCCGCCGCGAACCTCGACCCGATCGAAGCCCTCCGCCACGAATGACGCAGCAGGGGCGTTCTGCCGGTCACTCCGTTCCACGCCGTTGCTTCAACCGTCTTTCCGGCGCAGCACCAACTGTCCCAGCTTGTAACGGTGCTGCCCATCATCGGCCGCCAGCGGCAGCGCGAATTTGGGGGTGCCATCCCGCAGCCCGACGGAGACGTGGACCGAGCAGTCTCCGGGCGGTGTGACCGGCGCCACCCGTCCCACGATGAACTCCGCCTTCCGTTCGGTTGCCGGGATCTGGTCTGCCGGGCCGGGCTTCAGGCCGCGCACGTCAAATCCCTCGTCAACCAGCACAGCGACGATGCCACCCTTGGCATCTTTGAGCGTTACCGCCATAAACCCGCCCGGGTAGCAGGGGGCGACTCCCGCGTTGGCCCAAAGGCTCCGCAGGGTGAACGGCTGGCC
>JAKLHU010000064.1 GCA_022709995.1 Verrucomicrobiota bacterium
GCCGGCCATCGTGAGTGCCTCCTGTTGCTGAGTCCGTGCACGCGGGTACTGCGAGTGCGAGATGGAGTTACTTCTTCTTGACCTCGTACGGATGCCCCTGCTTGGAGACCACAACGATGTTGAAGCTGACCGTCTCCTTGGGCTTGCCGCCCTGGGTGCCGATGGCCTCCAGCTTGTCGAGCACATCCAGCCCCTCGATGACCTTGCCGAAGACGGCATGCTTGCCGTCCAGGAAACCGGTGGCCACGAAGCAGAGGAAGAACTGGCTGCCGTTGGTTCCCGGTCCGGCGTTCGCCATCGACAGAATCCCGCGGCCAGTGTGCTTCAGGCCCGGCGCAAACTCATCCGCAAAACGGTATCCCGGCCCGCCCGTCCCCGGCTGGCCGGCGGCTCCGCGCTTTGAATTCGGGCAACCGCCCTGCGCCATGAAGCCGTTGATGATCCGATGAAAGGTCATGCCCTTGTAAAAACCACTTTCGGCCAGGGTGATGATGTTGGCCACCGTGTTCGGCGCCTCGTCTTCATACAGCTCCACCAGCATGTCGCCCTTGCTCGTCGCAATCCGAATCACCGGGTTTGCCGCTCGAACCAGCTTCTCGCCATTCATTTCCGCAATCTCCTTTTTCTGAAATTGAAACACCGCGTCGCCTTGGACAACGGTATAAACATCGCCCTTGACCACGACTTTGCCCTCGTACTCCTGACCATTGCGCAATGTGATCGTATCACCCGACAGCATACCGGCTGACAGCAACATCATCCCGACCAACGCAATAACACCTTTCATCACCTTTGCCTCCTTGCCTTGTTCACTCAGCCAACCCGGCGCCCGATTGTTGCCAGACACCGTCTCCAGATCCATAATGTAATCCCGCCGCCCGTTTCAGCAAGGCGCATCTATAGAGGATAGCCCGACGCGCCCTTGCCCCGTCGCCGCCGGACGAAAGCACCGTGCGCGACATAGAGCAAGACATAGCCGCCGACGGCCAATTCCACAATCGTCGCCCCGACCGGCCAGCCCGGGCCATAGCTGACAACCAGCCCGCCAACGCAAAACAACATGCTCATACCAACCCCGGCAAGCATGACCCCGGGCAGACGACGGGCGAACAACGCCCCGGCCGCCGACGGCAGCACCAGCAGCGCCAGCACCAGAACCACGCCCACCACCTGCGTCAACAGAACCACCGTCATGCCGATCAGGACATGCAACACCCAGGACACCCAGGCGACCCCGACGCCGCGCAGCAGCAGCCCCTCCTCGTGAAAACACAAAGCCACAAAACGCGCATGCAACAGCCACGCCGTCAGCAGAATCACCACGTCCAAAACCGCCATCATCCACAAATCAGAAACCGAGACCAGCAAAATGTTCCCGAACAGATAGCTGTTCAAATCCTCGGCGTAGCCCGGCGTGGCGGCAATGAAGCTGACCCCGGCCGCGACCCCCAGCGTCCAAACCGCGCTGAGAATGGTGTCCTCCCGCATCCGTCCACCCACCGTCATGACGCTGATGACCGTGGCCGCCAGCACGGCCGCCAACAACGCCCCGACCATCGGCGTAAACCACGCCACGCCATGCACGACCTGCAGGTAACGCGCCAGCCCGACGCCGCCCAGCAAGGCATGCGACATGGCGCCGACCAGATAACTGCGCCGCCGCGCCACGACATAGCCGCCGGTGACCCCGCAGGCAATTGACGCCAGCACCGACGCCGCCAGCGCCAGACGCAAATAGGAAAACTCCGCCAGATGCTGAAAAAACAAGCCGCCCATCACGCCCTCCCCGCCGGCTGGGAATGACCGCAGCCGCAGGCCGGCTGGCTGCCGGCCGCGCCATGATGCGGCGACGAGCAGTCCTCGTCATGGACCGCCACCGGACAGCTGACATGGTTGAGCTGGACCCACTCGCCGCCGGCCAGGCCGGTCCGGCCGACGTCGTCAATCCGGTGCATGTCCGCCGTCCGATTGACGCAAATGACATGGCTGACGTACGAAGCGACGACTTTCAAGTTGTGCGAGACGAGCAGAATCGTCACCCGCCGGTTCAGCTCCCGCAAGAGCTCGTAGACCTGCCGGCCGCTGCCCGGGTCGAGATTCGCGCCCGGCTCGTCCAAAAGCAGCAGCCGCGGCTCCGAGGCGAGAGCGCGCGCCATCAGCACCCGCTGCCGCTCACCTCCGGACAACGCCCGGAAGGGCCGGCGGCCATACCCGCCCAGGCCAACCTGTTCCATGGCCGACGCCGCGGCCGTCCGATCCGCCCGCCGGTACGGCCCCAGCCAATGCCGCTCCACCCGCCCCATCAGGACCACGTCCTCCACGCTGGCCGGAAACTGGGCGTCATAGTGCAGCGACTGCGGCACATAGCCGGCCAGGTGCCGCGCCATCTCCGGCGCCTGGCCGAAAAGGCGGATCCGGCCGTATCGCGGCGTCAGCAGCCCCAGCATCAGCCGCAACAGCGTCGTCTTGCCGCCGCCATTCGGACCGACCATGACCGCGAACTGCCCTTCCTCCAAGGTCAGGCTGATGTTATGCAGCACCTCCTGGTACTCATAACCAAAACAGACGTCTTCAATCTCAATCACCCGGCTGCTTGACATGGCGCGTTTCCTGACTGCGTTCCGACCCGTATTGACAACATCAACATCCCGCCCCCGGCCCGCCCCCGTCCCCCCGCCAGCCCCGGGCGGCCGCGCCCGGCAGCCGATAGCGCGCCGCCGCCGGCCTTGAGACGCCCCCGGGCCTCACGGCTTCAGCAGCGCTGCCGCCAAGTCCTCCAGCCCGGCGATGTAGTCCACCGGCAGGGGGTCGAGAACGCGCAGCTCGCAACGCAATTCGTCGGCGACGGCCTGGGCCGCCTTGCGGTTGAACTGCGGCTGGACATAGACTGCCCGCACCCCGGCCTGCCGGGCCCGCGCCAGAACCTGCCCCAGTTGACGGCCGCTCGGCGTCCGCCCGCCGACCTCAACCGCGATCTGCGCGATGCCATAGGATTCCAAAAAATACCCGAAAGCCGGATGGAACACCGCGACTGAAGTCCCAGCCAAGGGCCGCAACCGCTCCCGCAGGCGCTCCTCCAGCCCCGCCAGCTCCTGGACATACTGGTCGGTCCGCGCCTGAATAGCCGCCGCGTGTTCCGGCCGGCGCTCGGCCAACGCGACGCCGACCGTGCGCGCATGCGCCATCATGTTCGCCACGCTCAGCCAGACGTGCGGATCCACGCCCCCCGCGTCATGGTCGTGGCCGGACCCGCCATGATCGTGCCCGGGCTCCGCCATCGCCTGCAGCCGCATGCCGGCCCGAGTGTCGACCACGGCCAGGCCAGGATGACTGCGACGCAGCTTCGGCAGCAGCGCCGTCTCCATCGGCGCCCCGATCCGGAACAGCAGCGACGCCCGCGCCAAGGACGCCATCCGCTGCGCATTCAGCACATACGTCTCCGGACTCGACCCCGCCGGCACCAACGCTTCGGCCTGAACCAGGTCGCCGCCGAGCCGCCGCACACTCTCCAGCTGCGACACCACGCTGACAACCACCCGCAACGGCTCCGCCGACTGCACGCCAGACGCCAACGCCAACACCAGCATCACCGCCCGCCAATGCCCGCCCATGCTCAGGCCTTCCTTTCCGACGGCGACGAACCGTCCCCGCCGACCTCGCCGATCAGCTGCTGAATGGTCATCCCCCGCAAACGCAGACAAAAATCGCCATAAATCGCCAGATAGTTGCTCCGCAGCTTGTTCGGCAGAAAATGCATGTAGGCCCGCGCATCCACCGTCTGGCTTTCCCGGAACGCCTCCTCAACGTCGGCCGGCGACAGCACCGCGAGGTCCTGACCAGGAACATAGCGGAACCCCTCCGCCGTCTCGCCGGCAACCTTGATCAGAACCCCATGCCGCTCCAAGACATCCACAATCCGCTGCAGAACCCGCGACGGAATGCTGTTCTCGCGCCCGAATTCCGCCGGATTCCAGCTGCCGCGCCCGTCGTGAAAAGCCTTGCTCGCCTCGTAAAGAATGACCTGACCCAGAATGATGCACGCCCCCGTGCCCGTCGACTCGGAAGCTTTTTCCAGATGAATCGTCCGATGATTCTGAATCGCAAAGCTGACTTCCGCCCCAAACAAAATGATGCTCCAGTTGGCGTACAGCCAGGCCAGAAAAAACGGCAGCGCCGCAAACGTCCCGTAAATCGTGTTGTATTTCGTCAGGCCGACCTGCAGACTCAGGAAGGCCCACTGGACCAGATACCACAGCAGTCCGGCCGTCAAGCCGGCCATCAGGGCCGGAAAACCCTTGACCTTCGTGTTCGGCATGAACACATACAGAAAGGCAAAGCCGGACAGCACGAACGCGACTCCAATCAGCGCCCCCAGCTTCTCCAGCAGCCAGGCGACGACCCCGACATGCGCATACAAATACGCGAAAACCTGATTCGACAGCAGCAACGTGTTGACGCTGGTGGCAATCAGGAAAATCACCGGCAGCAGAATCAGCACCACCAGATATTCGCTCAACTTGCGCAGAAAGGGCCGCCCCTGCTTGACACCCCAGATCTTGTTGAAGCTGTCCTCCAACTTGGCCATGGACCCGATGACGCTGAAAAGCAGCAGCACCGACCCAATCAGCCCCAATGCCGCAAAACTGGTGTTCTCAACATAATTGAACACCGTCACCAGCGCCTTCTGCATCGGCGCCGGCAGCCGCCGCGCCAGGCCAGACACCTCGCCCGGCGCCGACAACTGCTCGCCAGCGCCGACGGCGTCGCCCGGGTCGCCGCCGCCAGCACGCCCGGTTCCATCCTGGTCCGGAACGACCGCCGCCGCGTTCAGGGGGGACACGGCCGACCCGCCGGCATCGACGCCGGCATCGACTTTCCGAGCGCCCGGCTCGGCAATCACGCGGTACTGCCACTCCGCACCATCCCCGGCCGACGCATCCCCCACCTGGTACCGCTCCAAACCGACCTTGTCCAACACCCGGTTCTGCATCCCCAGACCCTTGGAAAAGGAAAACATGATCGCCAGCATCGGCACCAGAGACACCAGCGTGATGTACGTCAGCGCCGACGCCTGCAAACTGCAATGGTCGTCCTTGAAGCCGCGTATGACAATCATCACCACCCGACACAGCGCAAACAGCAGCTGCCGCATCCGCGGCAAGGCGGACATGTCCTTGAGCCAGAGCTCCTCCTGGAAAAAAACCTTGGCATCGGTATACAGACTCTTGAATGAACGGCTCCGGCTCATCGTGACGACCTTTCCTTGCGGACCTGCCCCCGACGCGGCTGACGGCGCGGCCGGGAACGGCAACGCCGCCCCACGACTGGCACACTCCGCACGCCAACCCTTGCTTCCCACCCTGTTCCAACTCGTAAATCGCGACCGGTTAAATATAAGCCGCCGCAACCATGACCGCAAACAGTCCCCGCCGCTTTTGTCGCCGCCGCGGAATCCCTCACCCCGGTGCCGCCACTCGACAATCGCCCGTGGCCGCGGAACCGAAAAGACCCGAACGAGCGACGGAAACGCCACATCGCCTCCGACCGGACGGCGACGCCGCCAGAAAAAGGGATTACCCGGCATTCGTAATCGGTCACCCATTGATAATGGCGGTCCTAATGGCCAGGCGCACCAAGGTGGCGCCTCTGGCCCTGAGGCGCCCAAGCGTTGACTCCTCTATCGCTCAATTCTCAATGGGTGACCGATTACCTGACAATCCGGACTTCTCCGCCCGCGCGTCTTGATTTTTCGGCTTTCCGCATTACAATTAATTCCGCTTTTTCCCCGCTTTCCTTCCCCCAACCATCCGGCGCCATGCGCTTTTCGCCCTGACCACCGGAGCCCCTCCTACCATGCGCATCACCTACATCGCCGACATCCACGGCCACACCGAATTCATCCCGCGGCTCCCGCCGGCCGACCTGCTCCTCGTCGGCGGTGACTTCACCCAGTTCGGCGACCGGAACGCGGTCGCCAAAGTCCTCGCATCCCTACGGCAACGACCCGAACCGGTCTTGGCCGTCCTCGGCAATCTCGACGCCCCGGACGCCCAGGACGTCCTAACCCAAAACAACGCCGCCCTGACCTTGACCACCACCACCGTCGGCGGCCTCCGCCTGGCCGGCCTGGGCGGCGCCAACACCTCGCCTTTCAAAACGCCTTTTGAGTGGGATGACAGCGCCGTCGAGCAGACCCTCAACCAGGCTTTCCCGACGCCGGACGCCCTGGACATCCTGGTCTCACACGCGCCGCCCTATCGCTCCGGCGCCGACCGCCTGCCCAACGGCACTCCCGTCGGCAGCCAGGCCGTCGCCCAGGCCGCCCGCCGCCTGCGCCTCCCCCTGCTCCTCTGCGGCCACATCCATGAGGCCGATGGCATCTTCGACCTGGATGGCACCATCGTCGTCAACCCCGGGCCATTCTCGGAACGCGGCCGCCATGCCTGCATCGACTGGACGGCCGGCCAGCGGCCAACCGTCTGGCTCGCCTGACCGACGTCCCCCGCCGAGCCACCCCCGCCGCCTTTTTCCAACCGCCTCCCAACATGCACAACCAAGGCTTCGCAATGTCACTGATCACCGTCATCGGCCGCGGCCATTCCGGCACCAGAGCCATGTCTCATACCCTCGGCGCCAGCGGCGTCGACATGGGTAATCCGCTCAACAACTCCGGAGACCTCATCCCGGCCGAGGACATGTACGAGGCCTGCCGCGTCTTCGCCCAGTACGTCGACTGGAAAGGCGATTTCAACTGGGACTGGCAACGCGCCATCACAGGGGAAATCCCCGCCGACTTCACCCGCCTCCTCAACTCCTTCCTGAAAACCGTTCTCAACAGCAACGCCCCCCAAAAGGGCTGGAAAATCCCGGAAACGACCCTCTGCTTCCCGTGGATCGCACGCCTTTTCCCGGACGCCAAATACATCTTCTGGATCCGCAATCCGCGCGACTGCATCATCGGCAAACACGTGACCGACGACCTGGAACGCTTCGGCATCCCCTCCCCGACCACCCTCGATGAACGCCGCCGCCGGGCCATCTCCTGGAAATACCAGTACGACCTGGTCAAGGCAACTCCGAAACCGAAAAACTGGATCGAAGTGCGCCTGGAGGACTTTATCCTCAAGCAGGACGAAACCCTGGCCCGGCTGGAGCAGTTCCTCGGCCTCCCCATGGCCAAAATCCCGGTGAAGCCGGAAGTCATCGGCCGCTGGCTGGAGGACGACGGCGACGCCACCACCGGACCGAATTACTACTCCTTCTTCGAACCGGCCATGCGCGAATACGGCTATGACATTCCCGCCAACCCCAAATCCATCGTCCCCCCGCCGTTCACGTTCAACTATGACGAAAACAAAGTTCCGCCCTATTCCCTGCCGGACGTCTTGACCGCCGGCAATGGCGACAGCATCGCCAACGCCGCCCTATGGCCGGCCCGGCGCGCCGAAATCCTCAACCTCTTCGCCCAGGAAATGTACGGCGTCATGCCCGGTCGCCCGCCCCGCCTCCACGCCCAACTCCGGGAACAAGGCGCCAGCCTGAACGGCAAAGCCATCCGCCAACAGGTGAGACTGACCTTCACCGACGATCCCGACAAATACTTCCTCGACCTGCTGGTCCTCCGTCCAGCCGCCGCCACCAAACCGGTGCCGGCCTTCCTCGGACTCAATTTCCACGGCAACCACACCGTGCTCGACGACCCGGCTATCCTCCTCCCGCAATCGCCCGTCCGCGACCAGGAGAAATTCGGCAGCAAAAATGGCAAGCCCTCCGCCGCCGGACGCGGCAAGGCCGCCGAAACGTGGTCTGCCGAGATGCTGATTGACCACGGCTTCGCGCTGGTGACCGCCTACTACGGCGACTTGGACCCCGACTTCCACGACTGCTTCCACAATGGCGTCCATCCCCTCTTCCCAAGCCAGGGCTACGCCTACCGCTCCCCCCATGCCTGGGGCGCCATTGGCGCCTGGGCCTGGGGCCTGAGCCGGGCCATGGACTATATCGAAACCCAGAATGACAGCCTCGACGCGAGCCGCGTCGCCGTCATCGGGCACTCCCGCCTGGGCAAAACCGCCCTCTGGGCCGGCGCCAATGACGAACGCTTCGCCATGACCATCGCCGTCCAGTCCGGATGCGGCGGCGCCGCCCTCTCCAAACGCCGCTTCGGCGAAAACATCGCCTCCATCAACTCCGCCTTCCCGCACTGGTTCTGCACCCAGTTCCGCAAATACGGCAACGCCGAGCAGAACCTGCCCTTTGACCAGCATATGCTCATTGCCCTGCTGGCCCCCAGGCCGGTGTTTATCGCCAGCGCCACGGAAGACCTCTGGGCCGACCCGAAAGGCGAATTCCTCGCCGCCCGCCACGCCCAGCCTGCCTATGACCTGTTCGGCTTGGCCGGACTCGGCCAGGATGAACCGCCGCCGCCCGATACGGCCATCGGCGAAACCATCGCCTACCACCGCCGTACCGGAATCCACCAGGTGAACGCCCAGGATTGGAAGGCATTCATCACCTTCGCCCGCAAGCACCTGGGCTGATACGCCGGCGACAAGGCAACGGCACCCGACCAAGAAGGCCGCCGCCGCCAGTAGGTCGCCGCCGCCAGTAGGCGCCCCAAGCCCTGGGGCGCATGGAGTTCTGCAAATCCCGCGGCCATGCCGTTCGGCGCTCCCAGTACGCCCCAGGCCCTGGGGCGCC
>JAKLHU010000640.1 GCA_022709995.1 Verrucomicrobiota bacterium
GCAGGAGGTGGTGCTGTGGGAAGCGCCGCCGCCGCCGGAGCGGTGGGGATTGCCCAGCGAGACGGCGCGGCTGGAGGTGCTGACGGAGTTTCTGGAAGCGCCGGCGCCGGTCAAAAGGATCGAGCCGGTGTGGGCGGTGACGGATCCGGATCTGCGGGCGCGAATGGCCGAGCCGGACGGCGTGGACGAGGAGCTGGACTTCGGGACGTTTCGGATCAGCCGGGGGCGGGCATTTGCGTTTGGGAGCGCGGGGGCAGTCGAGCTGGCGGGGGCGCCGATCGTGGCCAAGCGGTGGATGATCCTGGAAACGTCCGAAGGCCCGGCGCGGACGGTGCTATTCGAATCGGTGGATTACGGGTCGTTGATGCCGGTGCTGGAGCGGCTGCCGGGGTTCGAGCCTCCGGCCTTGGGGATGGCATCGAGGGCGTCGTTTTCGAATCGACTGGCGGCGCGGGCGGGATTGCTGGCGGTGGCGCAGCCCAAGGCGGAGCGTCGGGCGCCGGTGGTGGTGGGGCGGCGGGAGACGGAGCGGGCGATCCAGGTGGCGCGGGGGCCGGTGGGCCGGGGCCGTGGATTGACGCTGGATTACGAGACGCAAGGGACGGCGATGAACGTGACGCTCGAGGCCGGTCAGACG
>JAKLHU010000641.1 GCA_022709995.1 Verrucomicrobiota bacterium
TCTGGAGCATGGCGCTGGACAGTTAAGACTACGGTGGTGCCTTCAGGTCCTTTCACGGTTTGGAGCACCGCGCTTGGGTCCTTGCCAATCACACTTTGACCATCAACGCCGATGATCTCATCGCCCGGCTTCAACCCCGCGGTGGTCGCGGCGGCGCGGCGGGCTGGACTGCCGTTTGCCCCGGGCGTGTGCACGCCTTCCGACATCGAAGGAGCCGTCGCCGCCGGCTGCACCATGCTCAAATTCTTCCCGGCCGAGGCGGCCGGCGGCGTCGCCATGCTGAAGGCGCTGATCGGTCCGTATGGGCATCTGGGCCTGGAATTCTGTCCGACGGGCGGTGTGACGACGGAGAACCTGCGTGCGTACCTGACGGTGCCGGGCGTGGCGTTCGTGGGCGGCACCTGGATTGCCAAGAAGGAACTCATCCAGGCCGGACAGTGGGGCGAGATCAGCGTCCTGGCGGCTGCCGCCCGCGCCGCCGCCAACGGCAAATGACGCCGCCCCGGAAAGCTGCCGCCGTGGCGGCGATGGCGATGATATCGGCAAAGAACGGAAAGCGAGACGACGATGAGTGATCCTACCTTACTGGTGCTGGCGGCAGGCCTCGGCAGCCGCTATGGCGGCATCAAGCAAATG
>JAKLHU010000642.1 GCA_022709995.1 Verrucomicrobiota bacterium
CCTCACCTACAGAGTCAGGGTGAAATATTAAGAGCTTTTTTCAGCGGGATAGAGGATTAAGCATACGGATCGTGCCAGACAAGGGACGATCCGTTTTTTTTTGTGGAGGATAGGTGATCGAACCGTTCACTTTCGTTCAGCCAGGGGAACAAATTTGCGGGGCGGGGCGCCGATGTAGATCTGGCGAGGGCGATAGATTTTGGTTTCCGGATCCTCGCGCATTTCCTTCCACTGAGCAATCCAGCCGGGGAGCCGCCCAAGGGCGAACATGACGGTGAACATGTTGGTGGGGATGCCGAGAGACCGGTAAATGATTCCTGAGTAGAAATCAATATTGGGGTAAAGGTTGCGGCTGACGAAATAGGGGTCGTTGAGCACGATTTCCTCGAGATTCCTGGCGATATCCAGGAGTGGGTCTTTAAAGTTGAGTACTCCCAGGATGCCGTCGCAAGCGTCCTTGATGATCGTGCCCCTGGGGTCAAAGGTCCGGTACACCCGATGGCCGAATCCGGAGAGGCGGAAAGGATCGTTTTTGTCTTTAGCCTTGGCAATATATTTTTTGTAGTCGTTGTTATCTTTATGGATAGCCTCGAGCATTTGAATAACTGCTTCGTTGGCGCCGCCGTGGA
>JAKLHU010000643.1 GCA_022709995.1 Verrucomicrobiota bacterium
GGAGCAGGTTGTTCACCGCGTTCGAGGGTTCGCGCAGGTTGGAGAACGCATTGTTCACGCATTCGCGCACGGGGTCGGGAACGTAGTCCACGTAGGCCTGCGCCAGCGGCCGGATGGCGGCGCGGTCGATCGCCTGGTTGAACTCGAATACCTGGCGGTTGGCACGCTCCAGCGGATCGCGCGGATCCTGGCCCGCCGTGGCGGGCACGGTGGCGCAGCCCGCCAGGGCGCCGCCGGCCATGAGCAAGGCGGCAAGCAAGCGCCAGCCGCGGGCGGCAGGCGCACGGTCGGGACGGCTCGGGAGGGGGCGCGAGTTCATGGGGCAAGTCTAGCGGTGCCGCCGCCCCCTATTTGCCCGCAGCGGGTGTGGCCTCCGCCGCCTTGTTGAACAGGAACTGGCTGATCAGGCTTTCGAGCACCACCGCCGACTGGGTCATGCGGATCGTGTCGCCGGCCTTGAGGTTCTTGTCGTCGCCACCGGCCTCCAGCCCGACGTACTGCTCGCCCAGCAGCCCCGAGGTCAGGATCTTGGCCGAGGTGTCGAGCGGGAACTGGTAGCGCGTGTCGAGATCGAGCGCGACCTGCGCCTGAAAGCTCTGGTTGTCGAAGCCGATCGAGGTCACCC
>JAKLHU010000644.1 GCA_022709995.1 Verrucomicrobiota bacterium
ACCGCGACAACCGCGAGACCGGCGGCTTCATCCTGATCGACCGGATGCGCAACGCCACCGTCGGCGCGGGCATGCTGCACTTCGCGCTGCGCCGCGCGCACAACATCCACCTGCAGCACGTCGATGTGGACAAGGCGGCGCGCGCCGAGCTCAAGGGCCAGCGCCCCTGCGTGCTGTGGTTCACCGGGCTGTCGGGCGCGGGCAAGAGCGCGATCGCCAACCTGGTCGAGAAGCGGCTGCTGGCGATGGGCCGCCACACCTACCTGCTCGACGGCGACAACGTGCGCCACGGCCTGAACCGCGACCTCGGCTTCACCGAGGCCGACCGCGTCGAGAACATCCGCCGCATCGCCGCAGTGGCGCGGCTGATGGTCGATGCCGGGCTGATCGTGCTGACCGCGTTCATCTCGCCGTTCCGCGCCGAGCGCCGGATGGCGCGCGCACGCGTGGGCGACGGCGAGTTCATCGAGGTCCACGTCGACACGCCGCTCGAAGTGGCCGAGGCGCGCGACGTGAAGGGCCTGTATGCCAAGGCCCGACGCGGCCAGTTGCCGCACTTCACCGGCATCGACTCGCCCTACGAGGCCCCCGAGGACGCCGAGGTGCACCTGCCGGCGGCCGCG
>JAKLHU010000645.1 GCA_022709995.1 Verrucomicrobiota bacterium
GCCGCCTCGAACTGGTAGCCCTCATGTTCAAGCTCCTTGAGCTTGTCGATAATCCGGCGCATCTCGGGTGAATCCTTGGTCAGGTTCGGGTCGATGGCGTTGATGCGCGCCAGCAGTGTGCTGCGCCCGGCGACTTCAGACATCAGGACGCTCCGGCTGTTGCCGACCAGCTCGGGGTTGATGTGCTCGTAGGAAATCGGGTTCTTGACGACCGCGTCGATGTGCATGCCGCCTTTGTGGGCGAAGGCGTGACCACCGACATAGGGTGCTTTCTCGTTGTGCGGCATGTTGGCGATTTCGCTTACCGAGCGTGCCACCGAAGTCAGGTTGCGCATCGCGGCTTCGGGAATGCAGTCCAGCCCCAGTTTCAACTGCAGGTTGGGAATGATCGAGCAGAGGTTGGCATTACCACAACGCTCGCCCAGACCGTTGATCGTACCCTGCACCTGCGTCGCCCCGGCCTGCACCGCGCGGACGGAGTTGGCCACCGCCATCTCGCTATCGTTATGGCAGTGGATACCAATAGCTACATGGGGAAACTTTGCGCAGACGATGCGGGTAATCTCGAAAATCTCTTCGGGAAAGTTGCCGCCATTGGTGTCGCAGAGTGCG
>JAKLHU010000646.1 GCA_022709995.1 Verrucomicrobiota bacterium
CCCGGACCCGTACCAGTACCCGTCCACGGACCCGTCCACGGACCCGTACCCGTCCCCGGACCCGTACCCGGACCCGGACCCGGACCCGGACCCGGACCCGGACCCGGAATTACTTACGCGGACCATTCTTCGACGGCGGCGATTGACTCGACCGCTGCCTCGGTTGCGGGAATGATCTCGATGACTTCGGTAAGCAATATTTCGGCGACAGGTGCAGGGAATTTGCAGTTTTCCGGTTTACTTACGCCTTTATTGGCGAGTTGAGACAGGCTAGCCGCGCCGTCCCAATACCAAAGGCGGCGGGCATTTTTAAGTACGACTTCTTTTCCGTCTCGTTCTGCAATGGTCCCGATGAAAGCGCCGGCACTGTAGGTGCGTACAACGCAGATTTTTCCGAACATGGTTTTGCTCCTGTGGTGGTTTAAGTGAGGTGGTTGGTGCGGGGATTCGGCGCGCGGCGGCCTTTGAGGAGGACGACGGCGACAGTGATGACGGCGAACACGGCGGCGCCGGCCATGGCATCGGCCCGGTTGCTGGCAAAGCCGAGCGCCAGCATGGCGATCTGCAGTAGCGGGGGGATGAGGCGCATGGTTGGCTCCCGGTTGGT
>JAKLHU010000647.1 GCA_022709995.1 Verrucomicrobiota bacterium
TACGATCTGCAGGTCGCCGGAGCGCACGAGTTCATCGCAGGCGGAGTTTTAGTGCACAACTGTTTGGGTAAGTACCATCCGCACGGCGACACCGCCGTCTACGACTCCATGGTACGCCTCGCCCAGGACTTCTCTTTGAGGTACACGTTAATCGAAGGCCAAGGCAACTTCGGTTCCGTCGACGGCGACGAGGCTGCGGCCATGAGGTACACCGAGTGCCGCATGCAGGAGCGCGCCGAGGACATGCTGGCCGACCTGGACAAGGACACAGTGGAATGGGGCGATAACTTCGACGCGTCATTGAAAGAACCGCTGGTCATCCCGTCCAAGCTGCCGAACCTCATAATAAACGGCTCGGCCGGCATCGCGGTGGGAATGGCCACCAACATGCCTCCCCACAATCTATCCGAGGTATCGGATGCCATCGTCTATCTGGTCGACCACCCTGAAACGGACGTCCTGGACCTCATGCAGTTCATCAAAGGTCCCGACTTCCCGACCGGCGGCACCATCTACGGTCTCTCCGGCATCGTGGAAGCCTACCAGACCGGGCGCGGAAAGATCAAGGTTCGCGCCAAGACTCACTTCGAAGAGGTGGAGCAC
>JAKLHU010000648.1 GCA_022709995.1 Verrucomicrobiota bacterium
AGAGGTTGACCAGATGATGGAGCTGGTGGCGCAGGCCCACCTGCAGAAGAAGGCCAAGATCGCCGAGATGATGAAGGAACCCGGCCAGCCCCTCTTCCAGATCGGCCGCAACGCCTGCGACGGGCGCCCCTACGTCGAGTTGGAGAAGTGCACCTACATCATCGGCCTGATCGGCGTCAACGACGCCATCAAGTTCCTCATCGGCAAGGAGTTGCATGAGGACGAGGCGGCCATGGACATGGCCCTGCGCCTGACCGCCCACATGTACCTGAAGGCCAAGAAGCTGTCCAAGAAACACGACCTGAAGTTCACGCTCGAGGAGTCCCCGGCCGAGAGCGCCGCCCGCCGCCTGGCCAAGAGCGACCTGCGGTTCTTCGCCGAGGAGGCGCGCGGGGGTCCACGTGTCGCCGGCGTCGACGCTGACTTCGACGGCGGTGATGTCCGCTTCGCCCGTCCAGGCGGCGCCGTGGACGCGATAGGCCCTGCCGGCTTGAATCGTCTCAAACGCGGCGGGCCGCGCGATCGAGGCCTTCACTTCCATCTCACCGATGGGCCGAATCGCCGGCAAGCCGTTGGTCCTTTCCCAGTACGAATA
>JAKLHU010000649.1 GCA_022709995.1 Verrucomicrobiota bacterium
CGCGGCGAGCGCGGTGGAGAATTCGGAGGCGCCGCCGACGCTGTTGCGATGGGCGAATATCGCCCATGCCACGGCCAGGCCACCGACGGTCGCGCTGCGCAGCAGGTTGCCGGCACCGCCCACGCTCATTTCGTCCTGTGCGCGGCGATATGGGCCGCGAGGGCGCGCAGCGACGAGAAGATGCGGATGTTGTCCTCGTTGTCCGAACGCAGCTGGAAGCCGTAGCGTTTGGAAATCACCAGCGCGAGTTCGAGGATGTCGATCGAATCGAGGCCGAGGCCTTCGCCGAACAAGGGCGCGTCGGGATCGATGTCGGTGGTGGCGATGTCGAGATTGAGCGCGCTGATGACCAGTTCGGCGATTTCGGGCAGGAGGGCGGCGCTGGCTTCCGGGGTGGGATTGGCTGGCATGTCGGGATGATCCGTCAGGGTTGGTCGGCGACGGCGCGGAACGCGAGCACCGCGTTGCTGCCGCCGAAGGCGAATGAGCTGGCGAGGGCGCCGCGCAAGGGTTGTTGGTGGCGCGCCGTGGTGACGTGATCGACACCGGCGCAGGCCGGGTCGAGGTGATCGAGATGCGCGGTCGGCGGAATG
>JAKLHU010000065.1 GCA_022709995.1 Verrucomicrobiota bacterium
TCGATCGGATTCTGGGTCGCCAGCACCATGAACACCCTGGGCAACTCATAGCTGATGCCATCGACGCTGACCCGGAATTCCTCCATGCATTCCAGCAACGCCGACTGAGCGCGCGGTGTCGCCCGATTGATTTCATCGGCCAGCAGAATGTGCGTGAACACGGGGCCGGCGCGAAACTCGAAATCGCTGGTTTTCTGGTTGTAGATGGGAACGCCGGTGATGTCCGAGGGCAGGAGGTCCGGCGTGCATTGCAGGCGCTTCATCTCGACATTGACCGAGCGCGACAGGGCGCGCGCCAGCATGGTTTTGCCGGTGCCGGGCACGTCCTCCAGCAGCACGTGGCCGTCGCTGATCAGGGCGATCAGGACCTTGCGGATGACGTCGTCCTTGCCCTGGATGACGCGGGCCATGTTGGCTTCGATCTTGTTGACGGTGTTGCGGACGAAGTCAAGCTGGGTGCTCAGCTGCTCGTAGCCGTTGAGCTGGTCGGTGTTGTCGGCGTCCGAGATGTCGTCGGCGTCGAAAATGAGCAGCACCTCGTCGATCTGGATTTGGTCCAGGTGGTTGAGCTTGGTCGGGGCGTGGACGGGGTGGGCGTTGACGAAGGTGCCGTTGCGGCTGTTGAGGTCTTCGATGGTGACGGCGTCGCCGTCGCGGTGCAGCCGGCAATGCTGCCGGGAGACGCCATTGTGACCAAGCGGCAGGGCGGCGTCGAGATTGCGGCCGATCAGGGATTCGCCATTGGGGATGACGAATTCGCCGGTGACTTTGTAGTCTTCCTGGATGATGAGTTTTGGCATGGGATGCTTCCTGGTTGCCGGAAGGCGCCGGGTTGAGTCCGCCAGTCCGGGGCCGGCCTTATTTCACATTGCGCATTTGCGGGAAGAGGATGACGTCGCGGATGGAGGGGGCGCCGGTGAGGAGCATGACCAGCCGGTCGATGCCCAGGCCCAGGCCGCCGGTCGGCGGCATGCCGTGCTCCAGCGCGGTGAGGAAATCCTCGTCGATGCGGTTGACTTCGCCTTCCAGGTCGTCGCGGCCGATGAGCTGGCGGTCGAAGCGGGCGCGTTGCTCGACGGGGTCGTTGAGCTCGGAATAGCCGGGCGAAATTTCCTGACCGTTGATTTCCAGTTCATAGACGTCGACCAGGTCGTGGTTGTCCTCGCAGCGTTTGGCCAGCGGCACCAGATAGGCGGGCAGGCGGGTGACGAACGTCGGCTGGATGAGGGTGTGCTCGATGGTTTTTTCGTAGACTTCGTGGGTGATGTCGGTGGCCGGCATGGCCTCCGGGATGTTCAGGTTGAGGGCGCGCGCCCGAGCCCGCATGGCGTCCAGATCGAGGTCGAACCAGTCGGAGCCCATTTTGCCGGCGACCAGCTCGTGGTAGGTCGCCACCCGCCAGGGCGGCGTGAGGTCGAGGTCCTCGCCTTCTTCCCGCTTGAACTGGAGGGTTCCGAACACGTTTTTGGCGACGGCGCAGATGAGGTCTTCGACCAGGGCCATGACGCCGCGGCAGTCGGAGTAGGCCTGGTAGAGTTCCAGCACGGTGAATTCCGGGTTGTGGCGGCGGTCCATCCCCTCGTTGCGGAAATTGCGGCCGATCTCGTAGACTTTTTCGAAGCCGCCGACCAGGAGCCTCTTGAGGTAGAGTTCGGTGGCGATGCGCAAGTACATGGTGCTGTTGAGGGCGTTGTAGTGGGTCTTGAAAGGCCGGGCGGCGGCGCCGCCGGCCAAGGGCTGCATCATCGGGGTCTCGACTTCCATGAAGCCCTTGGCGTTGAGGTAGCGGCGGATTTCCTGCACGATGCGGCTGCGCTGCTGGAAGGTCTCGCGCACGTCCTGGTTGCTGATCAGGTCGAGATAGCGCTGGCGGTAGCGCTGCTCCATGTCGGTCAGGCCGTGCCATTTCTCCGGCAGCGGGCGCAGGGCCTTGGCGAGCAGTTCGAAGCCGGTGGTGCGCAGGCTGACTTCACCGGTGCGGGTGACAAAGAGGACCCCCTCCGCCGTGATGATGTCGCCGAGGTCCAGATCCTTGAAGAGCTCATAGGCCTCGTCGCCGACGATGTTTTTCTGGACGTAGAGCTGCATCTGGCCGTCCTGGTCCAGGACATTGGCGAACAGCGATTTGCCCATGATGCGGCGGGCAGTCATGCGGCCGGCGACGCGGACTGCGACTTCCGTCTCGGCGGGGGCCTCCGCGAAGCGTCGCTTCGCTTCCGGGCTGGACATGATGCCGTCGACGCGGCGGCCATACGGCCGGCCGCCGGCAAGGGCGATTTTTTCCATTTTGCGGAGGCGTTGTTCGCGCATGTCGTCAACAGGCATGGCATCGGCCTGGGCTGGTAGCTGTTCCTCGCTCATCGTGGCTCCTGAAGGATAGCATGGCGCCGCTGGCGGCAGACGCCGGCAGCGGTGATAACGGGTGTCGCGTTTGCAGACAGAAAAATATAATGTAGTTGTTCATGACGTGGTTGGCGAATTTACCGGTCGGCTTTTTCCGGACTCGCGCGGGAAAAGGCCACGCCGATGCGGCCCAGACGGAAAACGCCGTCCGGCGTCTCTGGCCGGCGGGCGTTTTTTTTGGCGTCTTGCGGCCGCGCCATTTGAATTCTGATTTCTGAAAATTAAATTTTACAACTTGGTCGTCTGCGGCATGGACAGTTGCGGGCGCCGTCCGTCACCACCTTTTTTCTGCGGAGACCAACTTCGATGGATCTTTTGGCCCAAGCCTTGAACGACCGCATCATCGCCGCCAATCCCCATGTCTACGCCATGTTGTCGGACCTGGGCAAACGGATTTACTTTCCCAGCAAAGGCATTTTGAGTCAGTCGGGCGAGGCCAAGAAACTGGCGAAAACGTACAATGCGACGATCGGCACGGCGATGGAGGGCGGCAAGGCCATGCATCTGTCCTGCCTGATGCGGCAGTTGCCGGGGATCACGCCGGATGACGCGTTGCTGTACGCCCCGTCGCCGGGGCTGCCGGCGCTGCGGGAGGCCTGGCGCGACAAGACGGTGCGCGACAATCCCGGATTGCAGGGAACGCCCTTCAGCCTGCCGGTGGTCACGACCGGACTGACGCACGGCCTGTCGGTGCTGGCCGATCTGTGGGTCGACGCCGGCGACCGGCTGGTCATGCCGGACATGAACTGGGATAACTACCACCTCAATTTCGTGGTCCGCAAAGGGGCGGAGGCGTGCCTGTTTCCATTCTTCAAGGACGGCGGCTTTGCCGTCGACGCCTTTGCCAATGCCTTGCAAAAAGACAGCGCCGGCCGCGACAAGCTGGTCGTGCTGCTGAATTTCCCCAACAACCCGAGCGGTTACACGCCGACGGAAGCCGAGGGCGAGGCGATTGCGGCCGCGCTGTTGGCGACGGCCGAGCGCGGGGTGAATCTGGTGGTGATCATTGACGACGCCTATTACGGGCTGTTTTTCGATGAAGGCATCATGCGCCAGTCGCTGTTTGCCAAGCTGGCCGGCCGGCATCCGCGGCTGCTGGCGGTGAAGGCCGACGCCGCGACCAAGGAAGTCTTCGTCTGGGGACTGCGGGTCGGCTTCATCAGCATGGCGGTCGGCGGGACCTCGGACGGCCTGTACGAGGCCCTCAACGACAAGCTTGGCGGCCTGATCCGGAGCGTGGTCAGCAACGCCTCGGCCCTGTCGCAGAAACTCGTCCTGGACGCCTTGCGTTCGCCGTCGTTTACGGCCGAGCATGCCGCCAAGGTCGAGGTGATGAAGGCCAGGGCCTTGCGGGTGCGCGACGTGCTGCGCAATCCGGCCTATGCGGAGGCGTGGACGGCCTATCCCTTCAACAGCGGCTATTTCATGTGCCTGCGCATCAACCAAATCAACGCCGAAACCCTGCGGCGGCACCTGCTGGAAAAATACGGCGTCGGCACCATCTCCATCACGGCGACGGATTTGCGGATCGCCTTCAGCTGCCTGGAAGTTGCACAGATTCAGGACCTGTTCGACCTTGTCCTCAAGGCTTGGAAAGACCTGGCGAAATGACCGCCCGGCGGCCGTACGTAGTTCAGGCTTTCCGGCTGCCGTAGGGGAGATAGGACATATAGGACGTATAGGACATATAGGACATATAGGACGTATAGGCATAGGACGCATAGGAACAAAACTTTTTATTTAAGGGTTCGGTTTGGCTTTGGGCGACTGCAATAACCCAAGTGCCAATTCGTCCCAGTGTCCTATTTGCCGTCTATACGTCCCATCCGTCCGATTTCACCGTCTTATAGATCCCGTGTGATTGCTGTGATTCAGCTGCGCGTTGTCACGTATCGCCTCGCCATCACCGCTGTTAGCGCGTTGGCTATTTGATGGTGGCGAGGGTCATGAGCACGTAGCTGGTCGTCAGCTCCGGCAGGCTTTCCATCCAGCGGCCGCTCTTGTCGTTGGCCCAGGAGCCGTCGCTTTTCTGGCGGGTGGCGATGGCGTCGATCAGCTCGGAGCGCCAGTCGTGCTGGGCGCCCTTGGCGTCGGTGAGCGTCGGCAGGCCGAACAGGGCCAGGGTCTTGCCGAAAGTATGCAGGTAATAATAATATCCGGAATCGCCGATGCCGGGGTTTTCCGCCAGCGTGTAGAAGCGCTGAATCCACTCCAGAGCGGACGTGACGCGGACGTCGTCCTTGCTGACCTTGGCGTAGATGAGGCTTTTCAGCCCCGAGTAGGTCATGCTGCCGTAGGAACGCAGCGCTTGCGGATTGGCGTCCTCCTTGAGGGCCTCCGTCGGACTGTAGATGAAGCCGCCCTTGTCTTCCGCCGGGGCGGATTGCAGCCAGGCGCTCTGATGCGTCTCGGCCAGATTCTGGCAGTGGGTCAGAAATTGCAGGGCCTTGTCCCAGGCCAGGTCGGCTTTCTTCGCCTGCTCGGGGTTCTGGCTGAACGGCTCGCGGTCGAGATGGTCGGTCAGATAAAGGGCTTCCAAAGCCCAGGCGGTGTTGTTGAGATCGGCCCTGGTCTTCCTGCCATAGCCGATGCCGGCCGCGGCACCGCCGGTCGCGGCGGAAGTCGCGTCGTCGCTGAGCAGATAGTCGCGGGCGCGGCGGATGACGGCCTGGTCCTCTGGACGATTGAACTTGACCAGGGCAATCAGGCAGATCGAGGTGGTGTACACCGGATAGCTGCGCTGGTCGCGCGGATCGGCCAGCAAACCCTCCGGCTGCGCCGCCTTGACGATGAAGTCAAGCGCCAGAGTGATTTTTTCCTTGACGTCGGGCTTGGCGTATTCCGGGGAGTCGGCGATGCCCATGATCGCCAGCGCCGTGATGGCCGGATGGCGCATCCAGGCGCCGTCCGGCTGCTGGCGCGACAACAGGAAGGACGCCCCGCGCGTCTGCGCGGAGGTCAGGCTCGCCCGCGCAGCCTCGCTGAGCTGGGCCGAGACCGATATCGACAGTAAAGATACGATGGCGGCGAGGACTGGCAGGAATCGTCTTGACATGGCTGATTCGTCCTTTGCTGAAAGAGATTACATTCCGGTCGGGGCGTCCAGAAAAACGCATTCCAGGCCGAGGTCGGCCTGGATGCGCCGCATGACCCGCTTGACGCCGACGGTTTCGGTGGCATAGTGCCCGCCGGCAACGACGGCAATGCCGCTTTCCCGGGCTTCGTGATAGAATTTGTGTTCCATCTCGCCGGTGACCAGGCAGTCGAGGCCGAGCTCCTGGCATTCGGGAATGGCGTCGGCGCCGCCGCCGGAGACGACGCCAAGGCGGCGGACCGGGCCTTGTTTTTCCGTGGGGAACAGGCGGCAGGTCGTCGGCAGCGCGCGGTCGAGAATGGCGGCCAGGGCTTCCAGGCTGGCGGGGGCGGCCAGGGCGCCGTACAGGCCGATCGGACCGCCGCCGTACTGAAAGAAGGGCTGCGGATCCTGCAAGTCCAGCATGACCGCCAGGCCGGCGTTGTTGCCCAACGTCGGATGCGCGTCAAACGGCAGATGGCAGGCATACAGGGAAACGCCGCTCCGGAACAGCTCCGCTAACCGCCAGCCGACACAGCCGTTGAAACGGCGGACGCCGCCGCCCCAGCTGAGGCCGTGATGCACGATCAGCAGCTCGGCGCCGGCCGCGGCTGCCTGCTGAAACGTCGCCCGGCACGCGTCCACGGCAAAGGCGGCTTTCGTGACCTCCGCCGAGGCTTCCACTTGCAGGCCATTGTTTGAACAATCGTCAAAATGCAGATCGGTGAAGTACGTCTCCAGGTGCGCGCAAAGGTCGTGCAGAAGCATGGTCATGGCCCTCCGAAATGAAGCAAAGCGTCCCAGTGTGACAATTTATAAAAGCAGCAGGTATCGTGCCAGGATTTTTGGTGGCTGCCATCGTCCGGTCCGGGGCTGAGACTGCCTTCAATCGGGGCTCTGGCGCCCGGTTCCGGGGCGGTGAGCGCGGCGGTGTCCGGGCGCGGCCGGAACGGAAAGCAACTTCCGGCCCGTGCCGGCATCAGCCGCCGTTCCTGGCCCGGCGGCGGGCCGAGCATGTGCTGATGACGAGTGACAGCATCATCATGGCGGCGCCGAACAGGAGGATGCCGCCCAGGAGCATGAAGGCATGGTCGTAGCGGCCGGCCTTGAAAATCGGGGCGATGACGAACGGATTGGCAATGCATCCCAGCGAGCCGACGCTGATGGTGATGCCGGCGGCGGTGCCGCTGTCTTCGAGGTTGCGGTAGGAAGCCATGCTGACGATCATCGGCCAGGTGCCGGCGAAGGCCAGGCCAGTCAGCGTGAACAGGGCCATGCTTGCTTGCCAGGTCTCGACCAGCGACTGCGCGGCGCAGCTCAGGCCGGCCAGCAGCAGGAGGGCGCCGATGACGTATTCGTAGGCCTGCTTCTGGGGCAGAAAGGCGCACAGGATGCGGCCGATGATCATGGCCGACCAGAACATCGACAGGCTGAAGATGGTCATGCTTTCCGGCGCCCGCAGCTGAGCCAGGCGCTCGCCGAGAAATCCGGCCGTGGCCATTTCCGCGAAGACATAGCAGAAGATGCAGATGCAGGGGACGGCGACCGAGGGCAGAAGGCGCAGGACACAGCGCAGATTGCCATGCTGGCGGCTGCCCTCGCTGGACTTGGCCAGAGTGACACCCAGGTACATCGCGCCCAAGACGACGGCAATGACGGCGTTGCCGAAGAAGAACCACCGCCAGGACAACCCCAGTGGCAACAGCACGGCCATGAGGGCGGGGGAACCGATGGCTCCCAGGCAATAGGCGGCCTGGGACAGGTTCATGAAGAACTTGCTGCGTTCTGGGTGCAGATCGGTCAAAATGGCGGCGCCGATGGTTTCCAGAATGCCGCCGCCCATGCCCAGGACAAAGGCGCCGACATAGGCGGCTTGGATCCCTGGCGCCGCCGTCCAGCCGAGGGCGCCCAGCATGGTCAGGATGCAGCCGATCAGCATGACGCGCTTCTTGCCGAAGCGGTCCGAGGCGATGCCGCCAAGCAGGCAGGTGAGGAAGAAGCCGCTGAATTGCACCGAGATGATCGGCGTCAAGTCCTCGAAGCTGACCCCGAAGGTCTGGCTGGCCTGCCGGAGGCATGCGAACATGATGTTCGACGAGCATGCGAAGATGAACATCGAAATGAGGACGGCGTAGGTGGCGCGGGCGTAGGGTAGTTTGCTCATGGTGCGGCTGGGGAGAGGGGATGAAGGGTGACTGGGTTGAATAAGGGTGGAATATGGGCCAGAAGGCTGTTGGCTGTTTTTGTCATAGGATAGGCCCCGTCGGGGAAGCAGACGGTCATCCTGACGGCGTGGCAGAGCAGCAGGGCCGCCAGAAGGGACAGCCAGAACACGCGGCTTTGCCACCAGGCCCGGCCAAGCCGGGTGTGGCGCCCGAGCCAGGCCAGGACCGCGGGAAGTGCCAGCGGAAAACACGGGTGGTACTGGAAAGCCGGCCGGAAGTGCCCGGAAAGAAAGGCCGCCCAGGCGTGAGTCATGCCGCAGGTGAGGCAGGGCAACCCGGTCAAGGCGCGAAACGGGCAGATGGTCAGGCCGCCAACCCAGAGCAGCAAAGCCGCCACCAGGGTGAAAATAGCCGGCCGCCAGACCGGCTGCCAGCGGGGAATAATGATGGAAGGCGAGGACATGCGGGTGACTCGAGAAATGGCCGTGCCGGCTTGACGACCGCCGGCGCCGCCAGGCTGCTTCGTCGGCGCCTGGAAAATAGTGGCGGACAGCAAGCGACTTGTGCCAAGGGGCAGATTGTAAAATGGGCAGGTGATGATAAAATAGAGGCAAGGGTGTTTGGGCGTGACGGCCGCCATGCTTCTGCCTCGCGGCAAAGAATATAAATGTATTCCGGCAAAGGCGGTTTGCAAACGCGGAACAGAAAGTGGACAGTGGACAGTGGACAGTGGACAGTGGACAGTGGACATTAGTGGACGGGGGACAGTGGACAGTGGACAGTGGACATTAGTGGACAGCGGACATTAGTGGACGGGGGACGTCAGTGGTCTTGAGCAGTAATCCCTCCTGTACTCCTTAGTTTCCGGTTTCGGTTTGGCTTTTGGCGACTTCAACAACCCAAGTGCATAGTAGTCCCATTGTCCTATCCACCGTCCCATACGTCCTATTCAGCGTCGTAGTGATCCCATGTTCTCAGTCAAAACTATGCATAAGTGCAGAATATTGGTCCTATCGCTCTTGCGGCAGCCTAAAGGCTGTACTACATACGGCGG
>JAKLHU010000650.1 GCA_022709995.1 Verrucomicrobiota bacterium
CCCTCAATGTCCATGACGGCGGCCCAGTGGATGATCCGTTGCACAACCTGTGCCTGGCACGCGGCATTGACGCAGTACACGGCGACCTCCCCCTCGGCTTTGAGTGTGGGGGCATCACAGGCCGGGCATTTTCGCGGGATTTCGATGACCTGTTCCGCTCCGGTGCGCAACTCGATCAGGGGCCGCTCTACCTGCGGAATGACATCACCGGCGCGCTTGATGAGCACGGTGTCGCCGATGCGGATGTCCTTGCGGGCGATGTCCTCAAAGTTGTGCAGGGTGGCCCGCTCGATGGTCACCCCGCCCAACTCGACGGGCTCAAGGATCGCAAAGGGGTTCAGAGTGCCGGTGCGACCCACGTTGATGCCCAGCTCTTTGAGCCGGGTGGTGGCCTCGCGCGCGGCGAACTTGAACGCCAGCATACCCCGTGGATCCCTGCCCACGACTCCCAGACTCCTCTGCGTCTCCAGGTCGTTGATCTTGATGACGACGCCGTCGGCCTCGTAGGTCAGCTCTTCGCGTTTGCGCATCCACTGCTCGCTGTGGGCGATGACCTGCTCTAGGTCGTCAAAGAGCGCGATGTCGGGGTTC
>JAKLHU010000651.1 GCA_022709995.1 Verrucomicrobiota bacterium
CCATTGAGAATTGAGCGATAGAGGAGTCAACGCTTGGGCGCCTCAGGGCCTGAGGCGCCTACTTGGCGCGCCAGACCACTAGGACCGCCATTATCAATGGGTGACCGGTTACCTTTCCCAGTAATCGGTCACCCATTGATAAGGCCATTCCGGCAGCATGTGTTTCAGCGCTAACTGGTGTGCCTCTACGCGGCACTGCCTCTTTGGGAGCATTTCCCCCCAGGTTAAAGCCTGGGGTTGAGCATGGTTAAGCTCCTACGAAGCAAAGAGGTATGCCTTCAGGAATCTGGCATGATGAGTCGGCTTGGGCTGAAAGCTCATGGAAGACAGGCGGCGTTCCACTGTCCACTAACGTCCACTGTCCACTGTCCACTAACGTCCACTCATGTCCACTAACGTCCACTCATGTCCACTAACGTCCACAGTCCACTGTCCACTAAGGGCCGCCAGCCCATCGTCCACTAACAACGAGTATCAATGGCTGACCGATTACGCCCCGTAATCGGTCAGCCATTGAGAATTGAGCGATAGAGGAGTCAACGCTTGGGCGCCTCAGGGCCTGAGGCGCCTACTTGGCGCGCCAGACC
>JAKLHU010000652.1 GCA_022709995.1 Verrucomicrobiota bacterium
AGGCCAAGAAGGAGCCCAAGCCCAAGGCGGAGAAGAAGCCCAAGGCGGAGAAGCCCGCCCGGATGGGCCAGCTTGACGCGGCGGTTCTGGTCATGGGCCGCACCCCGCAGACCTGCCAGGAGATCTGCGCGGCCATCAAGGCCAAGGGGCTGTGGGAGTCAAAGAAGGGCAAGACCCCGGACGCCACGCTGAACGCCGCGATCCGCCGGGAGATCAAGACCAAGGGCGCGGAGTCGCGGTTCGCCTGCCCCGAGCGCGGGAAGTATTGCCGGGCCTGACGGCCAGGCAGGCAAGGATCTCCCCGCGATGCTGTACCTGTGCTCTCCCTACTCGGACCCCGACCCGGCCGTGCGCCAGGAGCGTTTCGAGGCGGTCTGCCGGGCGGCGGCCAAGCTGATGGCCAAGGGCCTGGTGGTGTTCAGCCCGATAGCGCACACGCACCACATCGCCCTGGCCGGCAACCTGCCCACCGGATGGGACTACTGGCAGCGGGTGGACGAGGCGTTCCTGGCGGCCTGCAGCCGGGTGGTCGTGCTGGAGCTGCCGGGGTGGAGGGAGAGCAAGGGGATCGCGGAGGAGCTGCGG
>JAKLHU010000653.1 GCA_022709995.1 Verrucomicrobiota bacterium
CGGTCAGGATCGTGCCGTGCAGGAGGTACCGGGCCTTCGAGTCGAGGACCGCCTTCTTCAGCACCTTCCTGTAGAAGGTGTCGGTGATCGCCTTCCTCTTCTCCTCCGGATCGGTCAGGCCCTCGAGGGCGCCCAGGAAGTCCCGCCGGGCATCGATCATCTCCACCGGGATCCCGATGTCGCCGAAGACCTTCACCACCCGCCCCGGCTCGCCCTCCCGCATGAGGGCGTTGTCCACGAAGATCGTCTTCAGGCGCTTCCCGAGGGCCCGATGTCCGAGCAGGGTCACCACCGAGCTGTCGACGCCGCCGCTGAGAGCGTTGATGGCGATCCCGTCCCCCACCTCCTTCCGGATGACCTCCACCTGCTCGTCGATGAACGATCGAAGATCCATGCGACCCCCTTCCTTGGACATCGGTTTCCCCGGCCGACCTGGGCCCGGGGCTCTCTCCGGAGCCGGCACTTTATGCGGTCGAGGCCGCGGGCACAACGGGCTTCCTCGGGACTTCCACTGGCCGGCCGGCGGGGCGGTTTCCTCCCTTTACTCGCCTCACCGGAGCCTCCATGATGGTCCCCCTT
>JAKLHU010000654.1 GCA_022709995.1 Verrucomicrobiota bacterium
ACGACATCGGCCGCACCCGCCGTCTCGCGCACGAACCGGCGCGGAATCGCAACGCCTTCGTACAGATGGCAGCGCACGGCCTGCGTGCCGACCGCATGCCAGACGGGGACTTCCTCGTCGCAGCGGTCGAAGGCGGCCGGACAGCGCTCCGCGAAGCGGCAGCCGGGGAAGTGGCGGTCGGGCGGCGGCACGCTGCCCACGGGCGCGTCGAGCGCGCCGCCGCGCTTGGCCGCCTCGGCGGCCTGGGCAGCGGCGCGCGCCGCGTCTGCTCCACGTGAACGGCCAGGTCGCGGAGGTGGCGCCTCAGCAGCCGCGCCACGAGCGTCCGAGCCGCCGACGGGACCAGCAGGTTGAACGGGCGCGCCAGGCGCGGTTGCGGCGGGGAGGAACGGTTCTCGGTCCATCCGGATGTTTCCGGGAATTCAGGCCAGGGGAAGGCGCAGATCGAAGCAGGCGCCGTCGGCGACCGTCCGGTCGAGGCGCAGGTCGCCCCCCATGGCCCTCGCCAGGCGACGGCTCAGGGCGAGGCCGAGCCCCACGCCCGGGGATGACCCGGCGGCCTCCCGGGCGGACCGCGAG
>JAKLHU010000655.1 GCA_022709995.1 Verrucomicrobiota bacterium
GTCGGCAAGATCGTCAGGATGCGCTTGTTTCCCGATGAGGCGGGGGTGATGAACCGTAGCGTTCAGGACGTCGATGCGGAGATTCTCGCGGTTTCGCAATTTACGCTTTATGCCTCGGTGAAAATGGGCAACCGGCCGTCATGGAGCAGGGCGGCGCGTGGCGATGTTGCAGAGCCCCTGTTCCGGCGCTTTGTCGAGAAACTCGAGTGCAAACTCGGCAAGCCGGTAGCGACCGGAGTTTTTGCCGCCGACATGCAGGTCAGCCTGGTCAATGACGGCCCGGTGACGATATTCATCGACTCGAAATTACCGGAGTAAGCGGGCGCTCACTTTGGGCGGGATCGCCAAAATCAGGCCTGTCGACGGTTATGGAAAATCCATCCCCGGTAGCCGGGTCGGTTGTTCCGGATCATAGTCCCGGTTGAGCCAGACGATCAGGGCGGCATTGCCGACCGATTCGGTGTCGGTCGGTATGTAACCATGCAGGATACCGCAGTAGTCGAAACCTTCGTCAAGCTGGAAACGCAGCACAGGGTCGTAGAACTCGCCCCAGATCACCCGTTTCGCGTATTCCTCCG
>JAKLHU010000656.1 GCA_022709995.1 Verrucomicrobiota bacterium
TGGGTCCGGAAGTAGGCGGTGGAGTGCATGATGCGTTCCAGGTCGCCGCTGCGGTAGAACATGTTTTCGTGGCCGTCGATCATGGTCATGTCCGGGAGCAGGCCGTCGTAGACGCCGTTCAGCCAGGCCGGGAACAGAGCGCAGGAGCGGGTGCCGATTTCGCTGACGTCGTCGCTCATCGGGTAGACCAGGGAGACCAGGAAGAAGGAAAACAAGGTGATGTCGGGATATTCCTTGCCGATGGCGGTGATCCATTCGCGGCCGCGCTGGCGGGCTTTGAGCTTGGCGTCGGCATAGCTCACGCCCATATCCGGGCGGTAGGCGAACAAATGGCCGGTGTCCTCGTAGTCCTCCAGATCCAGGCAGAGTCCTTTCAGGCCGGTTTCCTTGGCAAGGCGCGCCATCAGGGCGAAGTTGTTGCAGACATTGGCCCAGTAGGAGTCGGAGAACCAGTCGTGCGGGCCGGTGCGCGTCGAGGTGCGGATGAAGTTGTGGGTCAGGCGTTTCGGCTTCATGCTCCGCAGATAGGCGATGCTGTCGGCGAAATAGTCGTATTTCCAGGCCTCGTTCTTGTAGA
>JAKLHU010000657.1 GCA_022709995.1 Verrucomicrobiota bacterium
TCTGCACCGGAATGATCTCGAAGGACTGCGAACCGATCTGGAAGGTCAGCAGCCAGGCGATGGCGATCATCACCCCGACGCCGATGGCACCGAGCCACTCGCGCCGGCTGAGGCGGGCGCGCTGGGCGAAATGGATGGCGGTGGCGAGCCAGACGAGGCCGAAGACGAGGCCGCCGTAGTGGCCCAGGTGGAAGGTGGCGAGCAGGTCGCGGGCGGCGCCGCCCTCGATGGTCCACAATCCGGAAATCCAGGTGCGGGCCGGCGACAGCACGCCGCTCAGCGAGGCCTGGGCGGCGACGGCGAAGATCAGCCCGGTGAGCAGGGCGCGCAGGTTGCCGTTGGCGGCGAGGACCAGCATGCGCGACGAGCAGCCGCGCGCCAGGATCATGCCGATGCCGAACAGCGCACCGCCGATGGCTGCGCCCGACAGGCTGCCGCGGGCGGCGATCTGGCGTGCGTCGCTGGCATCGAAGGCGCCAAGCAGCACCAGCGCCTGAGTGGCCAGCACCGCGGTGGAAAAGGCGAACAGCCACACCGTGAGCTTGCCGCCGGTGACGCTGCGCGAGAACTCGAC
>JAKLHU010000658.1 GCA_022709995.1 Verrucomicrobiota bacterium
GACTCACTGACACAGTCAGAAAAGGATTACATCTGGTACCTTGATCACCGTATGACCCCTGAACAACGGACCGCCTGGCTCAGGGAGTATGACAGCATCAGCAGGGAATTTCTGGCCGGCAGGCCTGAAGGAGACTCCCTGGCCCTCTACAAGCTCAACAGGTATCTTACTGACTACCTCCGTACCATAGAGTCTGTTGACCGTAACACCGGAAGGCTGCTTGACTACCTCGAGTCAGCCGGACTGCTTCAAAACACACTCGTAGTCTATACCTCTGACCAGGGTTTTTATCTTGGCGAACATGGCTGGTTTGACAAGCGTTTCATGTACGAGGAGTCGTTCCGCACACCGCTGATGATGAGGCTCCCTTCATCACTGTCAGCCCATGGTGATGTAAGCGAAATGGTGCAGAACATTGACTATGCACCAACGTTTCTTGAGCTGGCCGGGGTAAAGCCTCCGGCTGACATGCAGGGAGTGTCACTCGTTCCTCTGCTCAAGGGCAAAAAGCAGGGGAGGTGGCGTGATGCACTCTATTACCATTACTACGAATATCCTGCCGAGCATGCAG
>JAKLHU010000659.1 GCA_022709995.1 Verrucomicrobiota bacterium
GGGGCAGTTGCACCACATCATCCGGGTCGATGTGACGAACCAAAAACCAAAAGAGGAGGGAGACTAACATGGGGATCGACATCAAGTTCAAGCCCGAGGCCATGCTGGAGGTGCTCAAGGAGTTCGGCGTGGACATCCGGCACGTCATCGCGGCCGTTGATGCGTTCAAGCAGTCGGACGGCTTTTTGAAAAAGGCCGAGAACCTGTTCCGCATCGCGCAGGCGGTGGCCGAGGCCGACATCGCCTGCGGCCTTGGCTACCACGCGGGCATGCTGTCGCTGGCGGCGATGAAGGGGTCATCGATCGACGAGCTGGTGGCGCACTGCGCGGCAGTGGCCGAGCGCATACCGCTGGTGGGTTTCTATCTGCAGACCGCCGTCGGCGGCATCCCGCTGCCGGCGGCGTTCTGGCAGCGTTTCTCAGCCATCGACAACGTCATCGCCATCAAGATGGCGCCCTTCGATCGCTATCGCACGCTCGACGTCATCCGTGGCGTGGCGCTGGCCGGTGCCGAAGACCGCGTCACGCTATACACCGGCAACGACGACCACATTGTGCTGGACCTGCTG
>JAKLHU010000066.1 GCA_022709995.1 Verrucomicrobiota bacterium
TTTGCAGGATGCCCTTGCCGTTGCCATGGCCATCGAGCTTCCAGCCGAGGATCTCCAGAAGGTGCCCGAGGCCGACAAGGATGCCATTGAGGAGCAGATGGAAAACACCGAACGTGTCATGGTGAAATTTGTCTCGTACCTGGAAGGGAAAGGCTATTCGGCGGCGGCAAGCTACATCAACAATGCCAGACGCTCCATGTTTGGCTACGTCCGGCGGTGGCTGAAATGGGGGCTGGTTTCCCACAAGGCGTCGACCATGGTGGAGCGGGTGATGCGGGAACTGGCCAGACGTCTGAAAAACATCGCCTATGGTTGGAGCGACAAGGGTGCCCAAAAGGTGGCGGGCATCATCCTGAAGCGTTTTGCGAGTGCAACGGAATGGGAAAATGAATGGAAGGAACGGATGCGTATCTTCGAAAACGTGGTGATTTCGGTCGGTAACTACAAGTGTTCATCACAAAACTTCGCACATTAACTAAAATCAAGTCGAGGAAAACAAAATAGTAGGGCTGTCAAAAAGAAAACTCGTTACGGGCGGAAACGCCCTGGAAGCGTTACTGTCGTATGTGATTGGACGATGGAAGTAATTGAACGACGATCTTGTGTCTAAGTGAAGAGTATTGGTCCCATACGTCCTATTTCACCGTCCTATAGGTCCCATAGGTTCCATTCGTCCTATTTCGCCGTCCTATAGGTCCCATAGGTCCCATTCGTCCTATTTCGCCGTCCTATAGGTCCATGGCGGTCGCGGCCTACTTCACGCCACCCACGCCAGTCCCGTGCGGCCGGACAGGGTTTTGGTCGCGGCCGGCGGCTGCGACCTGCTTCCAGGCCAATCCCGTGCGGCCGGACAGGGTTTTGCTCGCGAGGGCAGATCGCGGCCGACGCACGTCACCCACGAGGTCTGCTTCCGCCCCTGCCGCCAGCCACCGCCTGCTCAAACAACCGGCCTCTGACCTCGATTGATTTTCTGGCGTTGAAACGATAATCCATATGCTGGCGGGCGCTTTTGCGCCGGCGCTCCCGTTCATCCGGCTGGGAGGCCATTTCCAAAATCGCTGCCGCCAGATTTTCCGGTGTCAGGTCGATCACGGGCCAGCCGGTTTCCGCGGACAGGACTTCCGGCAGGCTGCCGGCCTGGCTGCCGACGACGGGCAGACCTGTCGCCATGGCTTCGGTCACGACATTGGGAATGCCATCGCGGTCGCCGTTCGCATCAATGACGCTGGGGACGCAGAGGCAGGAAGACTGCCGCAGACACTCTTTCACGGCCTCCTGGTCGAGGACGCCTTTCCAGTGAATGCGCTTGGACAGCCCGTCGCGCTCGGCCTGGCGGCGCAAAGCGGGCCCCAGCGGTCCATCGCCGATGATGGTCAGCTGCACGGCCTGCAAATCCGTGTTTGCGATCAGACTCAAGGCCTTCAGCAAAATATGCACGCCCTTCTTCGGCACCAGGCGGCCGACGAACAGCAGTCTCAAGCAAGGCTCGCACTCCACGCGCTCCACATAGGGCCATTGTTTCAATTCCAGACCGTGATGAATCACATGCAACCGATCGGCAGCCCAGGGGCAGCGGCGGCGGAAAGCCTCGGCTGCCGCCTCGTTGCACACGGTGATAAAGCTCGCCTCGCCAAACAGCCGCCGCGGTGGATACTTGCAAGCATGGATGTCAAACGCATGGATGCCGATGCTGAACGAACAGCCCAGCTGCCGGGCCGCCTCCACCCCAAGCAACGCCGCCAGATCGGCGAATTCCGCGTGAATGTGACCGATGCGCTTGTCCCGGCATTCCGCCAAGATGCCCTGCAGAAGGTTCCGATGGCTGCGCAACGACCACTGCGCGCGCAGCCATTTGGGTAGCAGGCGAGCCAAGACCGACCGAATCCCGGTCCCCGAGCCGCTCCGCGCGGCGATGCCACGGGGTGCCGGCGCTGAGGACAGCACCCGCACCAATGGCCAATCCGGCTTCAACGCCGTGTCGCCGGAATACAGCGCCACGGCGTGAATCGGCAAATTGCGGCGCTGCAGCAGCCGCAGGTCCAAACGCAGAAACGTCTCGCTCCAAAGTGGATATGCCGTCAGCAAATACAATATGCCGTCGCCGTCGCAAGCCGGGGCATGGCCTTGGCGCCAAACCTGGCGGGCAAGACTGGCGACTGGCCAAAGCAAAATCACGAAAACCGTCAAAGAAGCCAGCGCGATGGCCAGGGCCATCCGCCACGGCCCTTGCTCCAAGCCGCAGCAATTATAGCGGGCGACCAAATGCAAAGGCCGCTCGGCCAGCGCGGCCAGAGGCGACGCCAAGCGAGCGGTCAAGGTGTAATCACCCAACGGCAGGGTCGGGTTGATAGACCCGACCGGCAGCCATTTCACGTCCTCGGCATGAATGATTTCGGCCCGGAATTCCACCCCCAAATCGCCTTCCTGCACGATGTCATCGCCTTGGCGCAGCGTCAGGGAGCCGAACGCGCCGCCAAGGGCCTGGTAGGCATCCTCGTGCGTATCCATAGCCAACGGCAGGTCTGCGGGCGCTTGCAGATACAAGGTCACGCCATGAGCCAGTCGCGAACTCTGAAGATATGGCGCCGTCACCTCCCCCGCGACTCCGGAAGCAACCACCAGCTGGCAGGGCGTCGCCGTCAGCGTGGCCTCATACTGCCGACGAGCCTGACGATACTGCCGGCAATAGACAATGCCGATTGCCAAGGCCGCCGCCGCCAGCAGCGACACCACCACCAAGCCGAGAATCGCTCGCATCGTGACTCCTGCCGAATTGGTTTTCCGCCCGGAAGGGCACTGTGGTTGAAATCACGGCAACCGGCGGTTGAACTGGCCGACGCCGGAACGACGCCGGAACGACGCCAACGCGGCCGGGGCCGGCGCGGCCGGGCTCAATACCGATAGTGTTCGGGCTTGTAGGGTCCGCCAACCGGAACGCCGATGTAGTCCGCCTGTTTGGCCGTCAACCGGGTCAGCCGCACCCCCAGTTTGTCCAGATGCAGCCGGGCGACTTCTTCGTCCAAGGCCTTGTCCAAGCGATAGACGCCGACCGGCAGGTCTTCGGCCGCGAGCTTGAGCTGAGCCAGGACCTGGTTGGTGAACGAGCAGCTCATGACAAAGCTGGGATGGCCGGTCGCGCAGCCGAGGTTGACCAGCCGGCCGTCGGCCAGCAAGATGACGCGGTGGCCGTCTGGATAGACATATTCGTCGACCTGGGGCTTGATGCCGACATGCCGGACGCCCGGCGTTGCCTTCAGGGCCGACACCTGGATTTCATTGTCAAAATGGCCGATGTTGCAGATGATGGCGCGATCTTTCATGGCGGCCATGTGCGCACCGGTGATGATGTCGCAGTTGCCGGTGCAGGTGACAAAGATGTCGCCCTGGCCGACCACGTCATCGAGCCGCACCACTTCCAGCCCGGCCATGGCCGCCTGCAGGGCGCAGATCGGATCGACTTCCGTCACCAGCACCCGGGCGCCCAGACCGCGCAGTGATTCGACACAGCCCTTGCCGACATCGCCATAGCCGCAGACGACGCAGACCTTGCCCGCGATCATGACGTCCGTCGCCCGCTTGATGCCGTCCACCAACGATTCCCGGCAGCCGTACAGATTGTCGAATTTCGATTTGGTCACCGAGTCGTTGACATTGATGGCTGGGGTCAGCAACCGGCGGGCGGCATGGCGTTGATAGAGGCGGTGGACGCCGGTCGTGGTCTCTTCGCTGACGCCGCGCCAGTCGGCCACGGCGGCGTGCCACTTGCCCGGTTCGGCGGCCAGGATACGCCGCAGGCAGGCCGCCAGCTCCCTTTCGTCCTCCGAAGCGTCCGGGGCCGCCTGCAGGCAGGCGGGGTTGTTTTCGGCCTCGTATCCCCAATGCATCATCAAGGTGGCGTCGCCGCCGTCATCGACGATCAGTTCGGGTCCCTTGCCGCCGGGGAAGCTCAAGGCGAGGCGGGTGCATTCCCAGTATTCCGCCAGCGTCTCGCCCTTCCAGGCGAACACCGGCACTCCGGCGGCGGCCACCGCCGCGGCCGCCGAATCGCGGGTGGAGTAAATGTTGCACGAGCACCAGCGCACCTCGGCGCCCAGCGCCTTGAACGTCTCGATCAGAACGGCGGTCTCGGTCGTCATGTGCAGGCTGCCCATCAGGCGACGGCCGCGCAGAGGCTGCAGCGGGCCGTATTTCTCCCGCACCGCCATCAGCCCCGGCATCTCCTTTTCGGCCAAGTCTATTTCCTTGCGGCCGAGTTCCGCCAAGGATGGATCCGCAATCCAACAGAAATCCGTTTTGCCTATCGTCATGTTTTCCCCTTTGGTTGCCGATGCCATTTCGGCCGTCATCGCGCCGACGCCGACTGGGCCCATTGCCGACATTGTTCCCGCAGGCGGGTCCACGTCGCGGCTGGAATAACCGCGCCAGTCACCTGCACCACCTCGGAAGCCACCAGGGCGCCCAATTCCGCCGCCGGACGCAGCGGCCAGCCATTCAGCCAGCCATACAGGAATCCCGCCGCCCAGAGGTCGCCGGCCCCGGTGGTGTCAACCGCCTGGACGACCTTGGCCTCAACGTGCACCGCTCCTTCGCCGCGCTTCTGCAGCCACGCTCCCTGCCGCCCGACCTTCACCACCGCCAGCGGGCACAGCTCCGAAAGAGCCGCCAATCCCGCCCGCGGATCGTCCACCCCCGCAAACATCTCGGCCTCCAGTTCATTGGCGAACACGGCATCGACGTAATGGCGCAGGAGGTCCGGCAGGATATCGCGCGCCGCCCGCACGATTTCCGGCGCCGCCAGGTCCAGGCAAACTTTCAAGTTGGCCGCCTTGGCCAGTTCGAGCGCCTTCCGCATCAGTTGCCGGTTGAACAACGCGTAACCCTCGATGTACAGGCAGTCCTGGCCGGTGAAGTCAGCCGGGGCCAGCTCTTCCGGGGCGAGAGTGTTGGCCGCACCCATGCAGGTGCGCATCGTCCGTTCCGAATCCGGCGTGATCATGGACAGGCAACGGCCGGTCGCGTGCCGGGGGTCGCGCTTGAACAGCGCCGTTGACACGCCGCTCTGCGCCAGGCTCTGACGATAGAATTCGCCGGCCTGGTCATTGCCGATCTTCGCCAGCATGGACGCCCGGCCGCCCAGCTGCGCATAGCCGACGATGGTGTTCGCGGCGGCCCCGCCCGGGACCTGCACCGGGGACTGGGGCAGACCGGCCAGGATGACGCTCATCTCGCTGTCCTGCACCAGTTCGGTCCCGCCTTTCAGACCGGGTATCGACCGCCGCAGAAAATCATCTTCGACATGGACCAGCAAATCGACCAAAGCGGATCCAAACCCCAGCAAGGACCGGCCGCCGACGCTGCTATGATATTCTGATTCTCGCATAAACGCCTTCTTTTGAGTGCTGCCGCCACGATGAAACCGGCAGCGGCGAACATCATGCCGCCGCTGCCGCCATCGTCCCCATCCCGTATGCACGAGTCCACGGCGCCCTCACCGCCGCTGCCGCCGCCGGCAACTGTCCCACGGCGCCGGCCGTCAGGCTTTCTTGCCTTGGCCTGACGCCTTGGCGGTTTTGCCGGCCTTGGCGGTTTTGCCGGCCTTGGCGTTCTTGCCGTTCAGATATTCGCTGATGGCGGCCGGCAGGGCCTGGGCCTTGTCCGTCTTCTCCCAGGGGAAGCAAGAACGGCCGAAATGGCCGTAGGCGGCGGTCTGCCGATACGACCAGCCGGACGGATGCTTCAAGTCCAGCGCCTTGATAATCTCAGCCGGCCGGAAATCAAACATGTCCCCATTCAGCAAAAAGTCGGCAATCACGGCATCGGCGATCTTGCCGGTGCCAAAGGTGTCGACGAACAGACTCAACGGCTTGGCCACGCCAATGGCGTAGGAAACTTGCAGTTCACAGCGCTCCGCCAAACCGGCGGCGACGACGTTCTTGGCCACGTAGCGGGCCATGTAGGCCGCCGAGCGGTCGACCTTGGACGGGTCCTTGCCGGAGAAGGACCCCCCGCCATGACGGCCAACGCCGCCATAGCTGTCGACGATGATCTTCCGGCCGGTCAGGCCAGTGTCGCCGTCCGGACCGCCGATGACAAAGCGCCCGGTTGGATTGATGTAGTACTTGATCTGGTCGTGCCGGAACTTCGCCGGGATGACGTCGGCGACGACCCGGCGCACGAGTTCTTCCAGCTGGCCCGGCCGCATGTCGGGGGTGTGCTGGTGCGACACCACGATGTTCTCGATCGTCACCGGCTTGCCGTCCTCGTAGACGAAGGACACCTGACTCTTGGCGTCCGGCCGCAGAAAGCCGTATTTGACCGGGTCGGCATGGCGCAGCTCCGCCAGCTTTTCCATGATTTTATGGGCATAGAAGATCGGCGCCGGCATCAGCGCCTTGGTTTCGCTGCAGGCGTATCCATACATCATCCCCTGGTCGCCGGCACCTTGTTCGCGGGACTGGCTGGTCGCCGCCGTCACCCCGAGCGAAATGTCCTTCGACTGCTTGTGCAGGCACAGGAACACCTTGGCGTCGTCCGCCGTGAAACCGGCCGAGGCGTCGTTGTAGCCGATGTCGCGGACGACCTGCCGGGCGATCTTCTCCCACTCGACCGTCGCCGCCGTCGTGACTTCCCCGGAAATCACAATCAGGTTGGTGGTCGCCAAAATCTCGCAGGCCACCCGGCTTTCTGAATCCTGCGCCAGGCAGGCATCAAGAATGGCATCGGAAATCTGGTCGCATACTTTGTCCGGATGGCCTTCAGATACGGATTCGGACGTTAAGACGTGACGCGTCTTGGCCAGTTTCATGCTTTCAACTCCTCCAGGATGATCGTCAGTTTGGTTGGATTCGCCGCCCGGCCGGTCTCGGCCGCCAGGCACATTTTCTTTAGACGTTTGCGCCCCCTCGAAAGTTCCTTTTAATGTAAGGCCGGATGGGGATTCCGCAAACGCCGGCGACGCCTTTCGCGCGCGATCCGTGCAAGCGGTCAGCCAATGATAACTGAGCTCATGAGGAGTCAGCGCTTGGGCGCCTCAGAGCCGGAGGCGCCACCTTGGCGCGCCAGGCCATTAGGACCGCCAGAGGCAAGGGCTGACCGATAACCGATCCGCACCCTCGCCGGCGGCGCCCGTTTCACAAGCCGGGGACGATCCTGTTCTGCAAGTCGCGGCAGGCCTGGACGGCATCGCCCCTGATAGGCGCCAGAAACAATTCAAAGAACATAGTGTCTCCCGGGCGAACCGGATGCTGGCGCCACCGCATCATCTCCACCGTAAAACCGCCTTGTTTCCGGCCGGAGCCAAGAATCATCCCCGGCAGCTGCTCCCAAAACCACGGATCGGCGCCGATGACCGCCAGGCCGACCGGCGGCGGCCCCGCGCTGGCATACGCGAACCAGCGGTCGGTTTGGCTGCGCGGCAGGCTGAACCAATTTTCCGGCTGGTGCTGTTTCCAGACCGGATTGCCGTTGTCCATGGCGACTACGGCCAAAAGCTCCGGGCCGGTGCCCAGATTGAGGGTGGCGCGCTCACAGCGGAACGACCCGGTCGCCAACACATGATACGCCAGCCGGAGATAGGGCTCTCCCGCATAAAATTCGATGGATTTGCGGATCTGAAGATGCGGCCACGCCTGCGTCACCAGCAGGCTGGCCGAATGCTGGCCGGCAGTGAGGACCGCGCCCGTCGCCCGGACGTCGCTCTGGTGCTCATGACGCGTTTGCCGGCTTTCGCCGGCACGACTGTCGTCACCATAGACGACAAACAATTCCCCGAAGTCGAGACCGACCACGCCGCCAGGCTTGCCGGTCAGGCCTTTGACGACATAATTGCGCCGGCTGTCAAGGACGAGCTCATAGTCCCCGGTCGTGAACGACAGCCAGTCCGCCCCGCGCCGGACCTGCAAGCCGGCAAGGACAAATTCCGCGCCGGCCGGCGCCGCCGCCACATCGACCGTCACCGGTTCCGGCCAGGCGGCCAGCCCCGCCAACAGCGCCGTCAGCAAAATGACTCGTCGCATACCGTTCCTCACTGCGCCCTTACCTGGCGCTTCCCCTGCCCGAACACGGCGCCGCAACTGCGGTCGCCGGACGAAAGGTTCTTCCAATCCATTTCCCGTTTTCACCTGGCGCCGCCGGCCGGCCTTAACGGTCAACGGGCCCTGGCGCCGTCAACAGAAAGCGCTTGAACACCGACGGGTCCTTGCCGCCGCAAATGCCGTAGGTCAGGCCCATCCAGTAGTCAGTCCGATTGACATCCATGTCCAGGGCGACGAAATTGAAACCAAAAGACTCGCCTTCCGCCAGACGCAACGGCGCCAGCACGGCGAGCGGCACGGCCAACTCATAATCGACATATCCCGGACCCGGGACGGCGGCCACCACGCATCCTTCCGGCAGACGCGCCGGCGGCGGCCAGCTCTGCCCCGCGAAGGCGCGGCCGGCGGCGGTGGAATAGCCAATGTTGATTTCACGGTCGTCCGGGGCGTAGCCGGTGGTCAAAGCGTCGTTGAGGACATCAAAGCCGAGCTGGATGCAGTCGCCGGCCCAAATAGTCGCCGCCGATGCCTGAGTGTTGATGTGGACGTCGTCCAGAACCCGCGCCGCAAAATAGACATGCGTCTCATCCCAGCCGGTCCAGGCCCGGATGGACAAATCGGCCGCGTCGCGCCAGAGCGAATGGGAGGCGGCATCCGGCGG
>JAKLHU010000660.1 GCA_022709995.1 Verrucomicrobiota bacterium
TGCCCCGCGCGAAACAGGAACTGCCCATGCAAATCATGATTTCGACCATCGGATGTGCCTCCTTGCCAAACCGGAAAAAGTCTGTCGCGGCATAGAAAAATAACATAACGCTTCACCGCCGGCACGCAAACCGAGGGTACTGGAAATGCGGCTGGGGGGCAATCCCTCACGCTGGTGTGACGAATAGCCCAAACCATGGGACCAAGAGGACGGTGGAATAGGACATATAAGACGTAGGGGACGTAGGGGAAGGCACATAGGACAATTGGACGACTACGCTATTGGGTTATTGAAGTTGTCCAAAGCCAAACCGAATCCCTAAACTCAAGGAGTATTGGTCCTATGGGTCCCATTCGTCCCATATGTCCCATCCATCCTTGCCGGGTGAAGCTAAAATAAAGAATGCCGGCGCCATGAGGAACCGGAACTCGGAAGCCGTTATTATGGCGCAACCAATTCCCCAAACAGGCTTTGTGACAATAGAAGGCATGTACGGGCTGGAAGCCCGGGTCACTTCTCCCGCGCCACTTCTCCCTACCAATCCTTTGGCACCGGGCGATATC
>JAKLHU010000661.1 GCA_022709995.1 Verrucomicrobiota bacterium
CGGGGCATTTTTCGCCGGTTACAATGCGGCGTCCGCCCCGCCGCCAAGTTCATGCCCGATAATCACCAGACGATCCCGGTAGCCTTGCCCCGCCCGCATCGGCCGCTGGGCATTGCGGTCGTCCTGCTGCTCCTGCTGGCCGTCGGCCTGCTGACCTACCGTGCCTCGGAGCGCGCCGGCTTGAGCCAGATGCGCGCCGAGGCCAGCCACCAGCTCGACATCCTGGCGGCCGCCATTGACAGCGAGGTGACGCGGCATGCCTCGATTCCCAGCGCCGTCGAGCTGAATCCGGATGTCCTGGCCCTGCTGCGCGCCCCGGCCGAGCGCCAGGATACGCTGCAGCCGCCGGCCAACCGCTTTCTGCAGCAGCTTAACGACAATCTCGGCGGGCCGGTCATCTTCGTGCTCGATACGCACGGGCAGGTGCTGGCGTCGAGCGACTGGATCTTTTCCGACAACCTGCTCAGCTCCGATGTGTCCTACATGCCCTTCTTCCGCAGCGCGGCGAGCGGCACGCCGGCCCGCCACTACGCGATCGACAAGGTGCGCCATGAACC
>JAKLHU010000662.1 GCA_022709995.1 Verrucomicrobiota bacterium
AAGTTGTCCGTTGGCGTAAATGGCGCCAGCACCTATACCGGATCACTGCCCACCAATCCTCAACTCCTGGCCATGTTCACCGTGGCCGGCGGCAACGTGCTGAGCAGCACCCAGCAAAGCAACCCCAACGGAATTTCTTGGAGCTTCAACTCCGGAACCCAGTATTTCGACTTCCTGCCCGCTGGCCAGACCCTGGTGCTCGACTATGAGGTGCAGGCCCGCGACAGTTCGGGGGTCACAGCGAGTCGCGATGACACGCAGATCGTCCGGATCACCATTACCGGAACGAACGATGCCGGGACGATTGTCGCCGATACCATCAGCGGGCCTGAGAGCGGCACCATCACCGGCAACGTCCTGAGCAACGATCTCCCCGACCCGGACAACAACGAGATGCTCAGTGTCAGTGCCGTCACGCTGGATGCCAATGGTGATGGCAGCCAGGACAGCTATGTGCTGGGCACCACTATCAACATCACTTCGGCCTCCGGCGGGGTTTTGGGCAGTTTTTGGATGAACGGCGATGGGGCCTATGCCTTTACCCCCAAGGACGAC
>JAKLHU010000663.1 GCA_022709995.1 Verrucomicrobiota bacterium
CTTCGACCTGGGGCGCAGCCCAGCACAGCAAGATTCGGCTGGTAAAACTACTAGGGTTCTTACGTTAACCAGATGGATTCAGGTACACTTGAGCCATCAGCCAGTCGCATGAAACACGCACACAAACCGAATCCGGGCTGTACTGATTGCCCCGCTTCAACCTCTCAATGCCGCCGACAAGAGCGGGCTTTCACCCTGATCGAACTGCTGGTCGTCATCGCCATCATCGCCATTCTGGCGGCGCTATTACTCCCCGCCCTCGCCCGGGCAAAATCCAAGGCTCAGCTCGTCAACTGCGTCTCTAATCTCCATCAGTTGGGTCTGACGAGCCTCATGTATCTGAATGACAACTCGGACCGCTTTCCCAGCTCTGGCCGCAACTGGGCGCAAATGCCGCTTGTCGATCTGCTGAAGCTCTACGATTCCTACGTCAGCACCAACAACCGCAGCTTCTTTCGCTGCCTGGCCGATAGCAGGCGCGGCTGGAACTTCGACTGGGTCTCGGTAGGGGGCTCCACCGCCGGCATATCCACCAACGAACTCCTCTTCCCCTGC
>JAKLHU010000664.1 GCA_022709995.1 Verrucomicrobiota bacterium
GTCCCTGTGCCCTCGGGCTGGCCACGCCGATGTCCATCATGGTCGCCACCGGCAAGGCAGCCACCCAAGGGATACTGTTCCGTGACGCAGCAGCCATCGAAAGGTTAAGAGACGTGGATACGCTGATCGTGGACAAGACCGGCACCCTGACCGAAGGGCGGCCGGCTTTCGAACGCGCCGTCGCCGCGCCAGGCGTCGCCGAGGACGAGGTGCTGCGCCTGGCAGCCAGTCTCGACCAGGGCAGCGAGCATCCGCTGGCCGACGCCATTGTCCGCGCCGCGCGGGAACGCGGGCTGGCCCTGGAAAAGGCCGACCTGTTCGAATCGGCGACCGGCATCGGCGTGCGCGGGACGGTCGGCGGCAAACGCCTTGCTCTCGGCAACGGCGCCCTGATGGCCCAGGACGGAATCGATCTCGGCGCCCTTGGTGCAGTCGCCGAAGCCCTGCGTCAAAACGGCGCCAGCGTCATGCATCTGGCGGCCGACGGGCGCGTTCTCGGTCTGCTGGTCGTCTCCGATCCAATCAAGGCAAGCACCCAAGATGCGCTGACGG
>JAKLHU010000665.1 GCA_022709995.1 Verrucomicrobiota bacterium
TGCCGGTGCCGCCGGGCGGCGCGGCCGACGTCATGTCGCGCCTGATCGCCGAGCACCTGCAGGCGCGCTGGGGCCAGACGGTCGTGGTCGAGAACCGCCCCGGCGCGGGCTCCAGCCTGGGCATGGACAGCGTGGCCAAGGCCGCGCCGGACGGCTACACCATCGGCATGGCCACCGTGTCGACCATGGCGGTGAACCCGGCCTGCAACCCCAAGCTGGCCTACGATGCGGCCAAGGACTTCAAGCCCATCACCAACCTGGCCGCCGTGCCCAACGTGGTGGTCGTCAATCCGGGCAGGATCTCCGCCAAGGACATGAGCGAGTTCGTCGCCCTGCTCAAGTCCAAGCCCGGCAAGTTCTCGTTCGCGACCTCGACGACGACACCGTCAACGCCCTCAAGCAACGCGCCAAGCAGCACCACCGCTCACTGCAAAGCGAAGTTAAATCCATCATCGAAGACGCCTGCCGTCAGGCTGAGGATCTGGCCCGCATCCGCAGGAACCTCGAAGCCTTTCAGGCCAGTTTCGACGGCAAGGTGTTCAGCAGCAGCG
>JAKLHU010000666.1 GCA_022709995.1 Verrucomicrobiota bacterium
GTCCTCGCCCTCGATGCGATCGGCGCCGGCGAGCGGGCCTGGCAGGACCCGGCGAAGGGGCGGATCGGCTACCACGGGCGGCATCTCGGGTACGCCGTCCTCCCCTCGGGGCTCACCCTCGCCGGCCTCCAGGTCGAGGACAACCGCCGGGCGATCGACCTCCTCCGGTCTCTCCCCGAGGTCGATCCCGAGCGGATCGGCTGCACCGGCGCCTCCGGCGGCGGCAACCAGACCTTCCACATCACCGTGATGGACGAGCGGATCCGGGCGGCCGCCGGGGTCTGCTTCTTCGGGGCCTACCGGGGCTACCTCGAGGGGGCCCACTGCTCCTGCGAGCTGGTGCCCGGCGTCCTCCGGTACGCCGAGGAGGGCGACCTGGCCGGCGCCATCGCCCCCCGGCCGCTCCTCATCATCGCCGCGATCCGCGACGGCGGCGCGGCGTTCAAGATCGACGACGCCCGGCGGAGCATCTCCGTGGCGGCGAGGTGGTACGACGCCGCCGGCGCCGCCGGCCGGTGCCGCCTGGCGGAGTTCGACTGCGGCCACGACT
>JAKLHU010000667.1 GCA_022709995.1 Verrucomicrobiota bacterium
GGCGAGGCGCGGGTCGTGCGTGACGATCAGGAAGGTGGTGTGCTGCTGGCGATTGACTTCGCGCAGCAGCTTGAACACCTCGTCGGCGGAATGCGTGTCGAGGTTGCCGGTCGGCTCGTCGGCCAGCACCAGCGACGGGTTGGTGACCAGGGCGCGGGCGATGGCGACGCGTTGTTGCTGGCCGCCGGACAGTTCGCCCGGGGTGTGGTGTTCCCAGCCGGTAAGGCCCACTTGCTTCAGGGCGGACAAAGCCCGCGCGTGGCGCTCGGAGCCAGTGTGGCGATAGATCATGGGCAATTCGACATTCTCCAAGGCCGAGGTGCGGTTCAGGAGATTGAAGCTCTGGAAGACGAAGCCGAGGTAATGCCGGCGCAAGAGTGCCCGCTGATTGCGGGTGAGGAAGCCGACCTCGATGCCTTGAAACCGATACTCGCCGCCGGTCGGGGTATCGAGGCACCCCAGAATGTTCATGCAGGTGCTTTTGCCAGAACCGCTCGCGCCCATCACGGCGACGAACTCACCGCGCTGGATGCGAAGGTGCACGCC
>JAKLHU010000668.1 GCA_022709995.1 Verrucomicrobiota bacterium
CATGGCCTTTTCTTCCCGAGTGGGGACTTGCACGGACCGGGAGTTACAGGTAGAATGGGCGGGTGTGGGTCCATTCCAGGGTTGATGTGGTCGCACCCGGTGAATTGGGTAGCAAGAAGAAGGAGCAACAGAAATGAGTCGCCGACACGCCTTCACGCTGATCGAGCTTCTGGTCGTCATCGCCATCATCGCCATTCTCATGGCCATCCTCATGCCGGCCCTGAGCCGGGCCCGGGAACAGGGCAAACGGGTCGCGTGCCTCAACAACCTGGGCCAAATGATGAAGGGCTGGATCATGTACGCCGACGAGCATGACGACAAGATCGTGTGGGCCAATCCCGCCTCGCGCACGGACCTCCCGCCCAATGGCGGATGGGTACACTATATCCAGAGCACGAATATGGAGGAGAAGATCAACGGCATCAGGGCCGGATTGATGTTCCCCTATTGCCCTGAGGTCGGTATGTACAAGTGCCCGACCGGCGTCCGCGGGGAGGTCGTGACCTATGCGATTACGGATTGCATGAACGGCTACACCGGCATCT
>JAKLHU010000669.1 GCA_022709995.1 Verrucomicrobiota bacterium
GGGAGTCAGTGACGAGTAGACAACAATGGCAGCCAGTGGCCGGCAGGCGGAGGATGTTCGATCGGGTGAAGAGGCGTGGTGCCAGCGGGAGCGGCTGTGTCGCCCTTTCAGGGCTCAATAACATAAAAAGATAACAACCATATTGTTGCGGTCGCGTACCCAGGGCGGCGCGGGTCGCGGCCGGCTCGAAGCGGTGGATCAGGGTGAGGACCTCCTCCTTCTCGTAGGCTTCCTGGAGGGGATAGAGCTCGTCGAGGTCGGCCGGGCCGGCGAGCCGCGTCCTGCAGGCTCCGGTCGGAGGCCCCGCGTCGGCGCGCGCCGCGGGGCAGGCCGCGGCGGCTCCGCCCTTCTCGACCGCGCCCGCCGAGCCGGCCCTGATCGACGATCCGGCCGCCCGGCGGGCGCCGGCGTCCGAGTTCCCGCCGGAACCCAACGCGGTCGACGCCCTGCTGGATCCGCGGGCGCCGCCCGGCCACTGACCCCCGGCGGGGAACCCCGGAACATGGCCAAGCCCAGGATTCGCGCCATCGATCCGGTGCTGGCGG
>JAKLHU010000067.1 GCA_022709995.1 Verrucomicrobiota bacterium
GCGGAACTTGTCGAGGAGGTTGAGGGCGACGGGGATACCGAGGCCGAGGGCCTGCTCCTTGGGATTGCCGGAGGAGGGGTTGAACGTGCCGTTGCCGTCAAAGTCGTTGTAGGGGTCGTTTTTCTCCCGCAGCAGCGTCCAGGTGTAGGAGCCGGTGAACTGCGACCGCCAGACCAGCACGCCGCCCAGGTGGCGGTTCACGTACATGTTGCCGTCCTCAATCAGATTACTGTTGGTATAGCAGCCGGTGGCGTACTGCCAGAAGTAGTCCCCCGAGGCCAACGTCTCCTCCCGCAAGGCGGTTGTCGCCGCTTCGGTCGGGGTGGAGCCGTAACCGACATTGTTGTAGCAACGATAGTAAAGCCAGGGATCCAGCACGTCCCGGACAAAAGCCCCGTAGCAGGTATTGAAGGTCTTGAATCCGGCCTCTTTGACCAGGCGCAATGTCCGGGTAGCCTCCTCGGCGCCATGCCGGGCGTTCGGTTCGTCGACCGTGTGCACGCAATATTCCGGCCAGCCGTCTTCCTTGCCCAACCGCCGCAGCGCCGCCAGAAAATCACCGAAGGCCTTGCGGAAGGCGTCGTTATACTCGACCTGGTCGAGCTTCAAGCCGCGCTTCAGGTATCCTTCGATGCCCTGGAGGGAGATCACGGCCACGCCGTTGAAGCCCACTTCCTTGTACAAGCGCATATAATCCCGGAAACGGCCGAAATCGACGTTCAGGGCGCCGTTTTCCCAAGTCAGGACCGCGTCATAAAGGGGATACATCATCAGGGCGTTGAAGCCCTGCTCCCGGAACAGACGCATTTCCCGCCGAATCTCGTCGTCGGAATAAATCTTCCAGCGGACCGAGTCGCAGTACAATCCCCAGGTCATGCCCCCGACTTCCGGCAAGGCATAGGGCAAGACCTGCACGGCGACCTGGACGGCTTCCCCGCCTTGCCCGGCAACCGCGCCGCGGTACCAGCCCGGAGCCGCATCGGCCGGAATCGGTATCCGCAACGCCAGTTGCTGCGGCACCCGCGCCGTCATATCAAAACTGTCCTTCTCCTCCATCATTTCCGGAACGACATGGTAGGTGGAGGCGTTCCAGTCGGTCAGCTGCGGCCACGTCCGCACCACCCGCAGTTCAATCGCTTCCTTCCGGATGGCCGCGCCGCCGGGGCCGACCAAGTCCGACACTGCCAGGCGGACATCGGCGGCGTCTTGCAGCGGATACAGCGCAAAGAACTGCACCGACCAGCAGCCCGGCGCCATGGCGTCCGTAATCGCCTCGACAATCTCCTCCGGTCGCGGCCGGCTGTTGGGTCGGACGTCGCCCGGCTCCGCACGCTGGAACACCTGGTAGCCCCGGGTCAGGTCGATTGGCCGGGCCGGCGCCGGTTCGTGTTTTTCCAGCCATTCGATTTCGTGGTATATGACGCCCATGCAGACGGCGACTTTGTCATGGCGGACGGCGAGCTCTTTTCCCTGGCCGTCGCGGACGACGGCGCGCAGCCGCCCCTGCACCAGGTCGCCATAGGCGAATTCAAAATAGCTGGCATTGTTCATGCTAGGCGCGCCCGCCCATTGCTTCTGCAGCGGGGAGCGGCCGGAGCCGTCGGCGAAAGTGAAGTCGAGCCCGGCGCTGACGCCGGGGATTTCCTGCAGGCGTTGGCTGAAGCGATAGCCGACCAGGGAGTATTTGTTGTCCACCGCCAGGCATTCCTGCTGCACGAGCGGCAAAGCCAGCCGGGAAGGCCGGTCCGCCACCACCGGTTCGGCGCCGCGCGCCAAAATCAAGGTCATGTCCTCATAGCCCAGGTCGCCGGCCTTGCCCAGGCGCAGGCTCCAGAGCCGGCCCGACTGGCCGTCCGCCACCGGGATGACCAGCTTGCAGACATGCTTGGGCTTGCCGACGGTGCTGTCCTCGGCGACGACCTTGCCATCGCCATCCCAGACCGTGACCGCCACGTGTTCCAGGCTGGGGGCGCCCTCGACCACCAATTCGATCTCGCGACTGTCGCCCAGGACCTGGAAATACAGACGCGGGCAGTCTTCGATCAAATGCAGCGGCTGCGACTGGGTCGCCGCGACAAAACAAAGCCCGTTCGCATTCCGCACGACGACCGAGTTGCTCCCGGAATTGACTTCCAACGCATATATGCCTGGGGCCAAGCCGTCTTTTGCCAGAACCGCGCCGGTCTTGACCTTGAGATCGCCCGCCGCCAGCTCGTCGCCGCCCTGGTTGAGCAGACGATACGTCACCATCGCATCGCTTTTTCCAACCTGCTGGTTGAACAATTCCACCGACAGCCGGCCGGTGGCGTCCGGCGACACGTGCAACTGGTGGCTGCCGCGAAAGCGCATCACGTCGCCTTCCGGCGCCGGCGCTTTTGCCATGTCGGCGGCCGACAGCGGCACGAAGCCGCCGGGAATGACTTCCAGCCCCGGCAGGACGGCCGTTCCCAGCGCCAGGCCGGCCGCCAACACCAACTTGCTCCACAATCTCTTTCCAATCATGTTCCTTGCTCCTTTGGGCTCTTGCAGTTATGAACAGTCGACAACCAAGCCGTCGTACGCCAGATGGATATGGTCCGGGAGCTGCCGCTCCGTGGCAGCATAGGCAATGTCGTGCGTCAAATGCGTCAGGTAGGTGCGGCCGGCGCCAATCTTGCGAGCCTCCGCAAACGCCTGCTCAAAAGAAAAATGGGTCGGATGCGCGTGCCATCGGAGCCCGTCGATGATCAGCACTTCCAGGTCTTGCAGCAGCGGATACGACGTCTCGGGTATCAGACTGCAATCGGTGAGGTAGGCCAGCCGGCCTATTCGGTAGCCCATGGCCGCTCCCCGGCCGTGACACAGGGGCACCGGCTGGACGGACACGTCGCCGACCGGCACGGCCGCACCGTCCACCACCCGCAAGTCCAGTCGGGGAATCCCCCAGCCCAGACGGAAGTCGCCGTCCTCGAAAATGTAGTTGAAATGCTGGCGCACGAAGTCGACATCGTCCTTCTGTGCGTAGACGGGCAGCATTTCCCGGCTGAGGCGGGTGAAGCCGCGCAGGTCGTCAATGCCATGCAGATGGTCGGCATGGGTATGGGTCAGAAAGACGGCGTCAATCCGGTCCAGGTTGGCCCGCAAGGCCTGCTCGCGAAGGTCGGGGCCGATGTCGAAGAGCAGCGTCGTCGTCCCGTCGCGAAGGCAGCCGGCCGCCCGCAGCCGGCGGTCGCGCCGGTCGGCCGACCGGCAGACCGGGCAGCCGCAGCCGATCATCGGGACACCGTACGATGTTCCGGAACCGAGAAATGTAAAGCTCAAACCCATGGTGAACCCGAAAATGCCGCCGCCCATGTTTTCCGTTATGACTATAGAACATAACACTTCCCGCCTGTTTTGCGCGCCTGGTCATCAGGATTTCTGTCCTTCTTTGCCAAGACCAGCCGCAATGCCTCGGTCTTATGCCGCAACAGGTCGATCTCCGGCAGCCGCGAAGCGGGTAAAGAACAGTCGGAGCCGCCAAGACACGGCCCCGGGCAAGCGACCAGGGAGGCGGCGCCGCCCAGATTCAGGCAACCTGGAAGACCGGTAGCCCGGCAAGGGCGACAGAAATGTACCCAAAAGGTTGCCTGGCCGACAATTCATCAATGCTTGCATTTTGGCGGCAAATGGTTATCTTACACGTGCCTTTGGATTATTGGCGCCACGCGAGGGCGGGTGCCGCAGGGCATGGTTATATTCGTTTTTTGTTAAAAAAAGGATAGCCGTCATGAAGAAAGGTTTTTATCTGCAATTCACCTTGATTGAGCTGCTGGTCGTCATCGCCATCATCGCCATTCTGGCGGCGATGCTGCTGCCGGCCTTGAGCAAGGCCCGGGAGAAAGCGCGCAACATCTCTTGCGTCAACAACTTGAAGCAGCTCGGCCTGGGGCAGCTCTTGTACACCCAGGAGAACGAGGACTTTTTCCCGGGCACCTCCATGCCCTATCTGGACAGCACGACCGCGCCCTGGCCGGCCGAGCCGAAGTTTCTGCTGGGCACCGGCACGTATGCCGGCGTCTACTTTGTCGGCTGGGCCGCGGTGATCTGCCACTATGTCGGCGACATCAAGCCGTTCATGTGCCCGAGCACCACTTGGAACAACTATCTGGTCAACTACGGCATGCCGCGCGGACCTTCCGCGTCCAGCGTCATGGGCACCTACACGGCTGACGAGATGTTCCACAAAGGCCGGCCAATTGGCAACATCAAGCGCCCCAGCCAGTGCATGGTGGTGTCGGAACAAGGGGCCGGCGGCGGCAGCCCGTATATCCTCTCCGGCCAGTACTACTGCATGCGCGGCAGCCACAACGACAGTGCCAACGTTGTCTACGCCGACGGTCACGTGCAAGGCTGGAAAGTCATAACCAACAGCCTCAAAGCATACGAAAACTGCTGGCCGGATCCGGCCGTCGGAACCGGCTACTCCACGCACGTGCTCTGGGAAGCGTTCGGCTACTGGAACAAGTGACCGGCGCCCCCCGCAAGGGACGGCATGAGCCGGCCCGACGACACTAGGCGAGAACCGTACTCAAACCTGGGAATCGGCGGCCGGAACGCGGCGGCGGTGATGGAAGGCGAGCGCGGGCTGGAAGCCCGTGTCACCTCGAATGCGCGGCGGGCGGCTCCTTGCCGGAACGCGGAGGCGGCGATGGAAGGCGAGCACGGGCTGGAAGCCCGTGTCACCTCGAATGCGCGGCAGGGCGGCTCCTTGCCGGAACGCGGCGGCGACGATGGAAGGCGAGCACGGGCTGGAAGCCCGTGTCACCTCGAATGCGCGGCGGGGCACAACGGGCGGCTCCTTGCCGGAACGCGTCGGCGGCGATGGAAGGCGAGCACGGGCTGGAAGCCCGTGTCACCTCAAATGCACGGCAGCGCGGCGGTGCCACCCCTCGAATGCGCGGCGGGGCGGCGGTGCCACCCCTCAAATGCACGGCGGCGCGGCGGCGTCACCTCGAACGCGCGTCGGCGCCATCGTTCGGTGGCGTTGTTTGCACAACAAAAAGTCCACGGCCGCCAGGCGAGACATTCGCCTGGCGGCCGTGGTTTTCAAGATTCAGAATGCTGGCGGTGTCTTTTTCAGCCCAACCTGGCCTTGAGGGCCTCGAGCTGCTGCTTCATCTCCACCGGCAGGCGATCGCCGAATTTGGCGAAATGCTCTTCGATTTGCGGAACGACGGCTTTCCAGCCTTGCACGTCGACTTCGAGCAGGTGCTCAAGATCGGCCGCCGTGATCTTCAGGCCCTTGATGTCCAGGGAGCCCTGGGCCGGGAGATAGCCGATCGGGGTCTTGCGGACCGCGGCCTTGTCATTGCAGCGGTCGAACACCCATTCCAGCACGCGGCCGTTTTCGCCGAATCCAGGCCACAGGAAGTGACCGTCTTCGCCGCGGCGGAACCAGTTGACATAGAAAATCTTGGGCAGCTTGGCGCCGGCCTTTTTGCCGATCTTGAGCCAATGCTTGAAGTAATCGCCCATGTGGTAGCCGCAGAAAGGCAGCATGGCGAAGGGGTCGAAACGCAGCTTGCCGACTTCGGCGAGGTTCGCCGCCGTCGTTTCCGAAGCCATGGTCGCGCCCAGGAACACGCCGTGTTCCCAGTCAAGGGCCTCGTTCACCAGCGGCACCACGGTCTTGCGGCGGCCGCCAAAGAGGAACGCGCTGATTGGCACGCCCTTCGGGTCTTCCCATTCCGGGGCGATGACCGGGCACTGGCCGGCCGGGCTGGTGAAGCGGGCGTTCGGATGGGCGGCCTTGGTGCCGGTCGCCGGGGTCCACGGCCGGCGCTGCCAGTCGACCAGCTGCGCGGGCTTGTCATCATGGTCTTCCCACCACACGCCGCCATCCAGGGTGATGGCCGTGTTGGTGAAGATCGAATTGCCGCGGTTGATCGTCCGCATCGCGTTCGGGTTCGACTTCATCGAGGTGCCGGGGGCGACGCCGAAGAAGCCGGCTTCGGGATTGATCGCGTAGAGCTGGCCGTCGGCGCCGAATTTCATCCAGGCGATGTCATCGCCGATGGTCTCGACCTTCCAGCCGGGGATGGAGGGTTCCATCATGGCCAAGTTGGTTTTGCCGCAGGCGCTCGGGAAGGCGGCGGCGACATATTTGACGTCGCCCTTGGGATTGGTCAGTTTCAGGATGAGCATATGTTCGGCCATCCAGCCTTCATCGCGGGCCTGGACCGAGGCAATCCGGAGCGCGAAGCACTTTTTGCCGAGGAGGGCGTTGCCGCCGTAGCCGGAGCCGAACGAGATGATTTCGCGGTCTTCGGGGAAATGGGTGATGTACTTCTTGTCGATCGGGGCGCTCGGCCATGGCACGTCGGCCTTGTCGTTGTCGAGCGGGAAGCCGACGGAATGCACGCACTTTACGAACGGGGCGCCGGCATTGATCTTGTTGACGATGGCCGTGCTGACCCGGGTCATGATGCACATGTTGACGACGACGTACGGGCTATCGGTGATCTCGATGCCGAACTTGGAAATCGGCGATTCGACTGGTCCCATGCTGAAGGGAATCACGTACATGGTCCGGCCCTTCATGGCGCCTTTGAAGAGGACGTCGAATTCGGCCCGCATCTCCCGCGGGTCTTTCCAGTGGTTGGTGGGGCCGGCGTCTTCCTGCCGGGCCGAGCAGATGTAAGTGCGGTCCTCCACGCGGGCGACGTCGGTCTTGTCGGAGCGGGTATAGTACGAGTTGGCGGGCTTGTCCAGTTTGATGAAAGCGCCGGACTTGACCATCAAATTGCACAGCTGGTCATACTGGGCCTGGGAACCGTCGCTAATCACCACCTCGGCCGGCTCGCACAGGTCGATCCATTTCTGCAGCCACGTCTTCAGGTTCGAATTCGTGATGTCGCTTACTTGCATGTCGCTTTTTCCTTCTCAATTAGGAAGTGATGCCGCTCCCAACGGCTTGTCTATGCCCAAACCAGAGGCAAAGGCAAACGGGAATTGAAACGTCACATACTATAATGCGTTTTCGGCCGAATTTCCAGTTGGCGGGCCGTTGACCAAGGCAAAATCGGTAATCGGTCAGCCTTTGAGAATTGAGCGATAGAGGAGTCAACGCTGGAGCGCCTCAGGGCCTGAGGCGCCTACCTGGCGCGCCAGATGCAATGGCCGACCGATTACGCCGGATGCCGCCTCCATTTTTGTTTTCCCGGTTTCCGGAAGTATATTATTTGTTTGACATTTACCGAAAAGCCCGGCGCCTTCGCCTTTTTCCTTTTTGCCGCCCGAACATCCTGCCCAAAGACGGAGTGTTGAATCACTCATGAGCGCATTTAGAACCCTGCAATTCCCAACGGCCAACATTCCGCCGGACGGCGTCACCCACGCGGGCGAGATCACGTTCCAAGATTTGGCGATTGATCCCGAGGACCGCTTTGCGTTTCCGTCGCCGCTGCACTTCGTCTTCACTCTGACGATTGTGAACGACGACGTCCTGGTGGCCGGCAAGCTGTCCGGCGTCATTGAAGTGATGTGCGACCGCTGCACGGACAACGCCCCCTGCAAGGTGGCGGTCGACGATGTCTTTCATCGCTATGAAAACGTCGTTGGCGAAGTCGTCGATTTGACCGCTGACATCCGGGAAGATATATTATTGACTTTTCCGCAGAGCTATCTCTGTTCAGACGCCTGCCGCGGCCTATGTCCGTCCTGCGGCGGCAATCTGAATCGGGAGCGCTGCGCCTGCAGCGCCGCGGCTGACGCCGGCCAAGACAATCCCTGGCGCCAGCTGGACAGTTTGAAGTTATAAGTGACGGGTCCGGGCCATTGTCTCTCCCCGTCCGAAGCGTGCAAGACCCGGCGCGTGCAGCGCCCCCAAAACCAGGAGCAAGAAACCACCATGGCTGTTCAACAAAGCAAAGTCAGCAAGCGGAAAGCCCGCACCCGCAAGGCCGCCAACCGCTACCAGGGCGTCCAAGTCAACAAGTGCGCGTCATGCGGCGCGGCCTGCCTTCCCCACCATGTCTGCAAGAAATGCGGCGTCTATGATGGCCGCCAGGTTCTGACCATCCATCAGGACGAAGCGTAATTGGGCGGCGTCCGTCCTGGGCATTGCGTCACCTCGCACGTGTGCGTTGCCTGCCCGCCCCTTCCCATCCGCCGCTTTGCATAAGGTAGACAGGCATGCCCAAGATATCCATCGCCGTCGATGCCATGGGAGGTGATTTCGCCCCGGCCGCCATCGTTGAAGGCGCCGGAGAGGTGCTCGACTACTACGGCGATCGCTATCACCTTTTTCTCGTTGGCGACCAGGGCAAGGTCGAGGATGAACTGCGCCGGATCGGCAAATACGGCGACCGGCGTTTGGAAATCATCCCCTCAACCCAGGTCGTGGAGATGGGCGAGCACCCTGTTT
>JAKLHU010000670.1 GCA_022709995.1 Verrucomicrobiota bacterium
CCGCATGCGCCATCCCGAGTGGGAGGGGTGTCGTCACTACGACATCCGCGAGGGATGAAGCTCCCCGTCCTCGGGACCGGCTACGGCAAGGGCGATGTCATCACCGCCCGCAACGCCACGAACATCTGGTTCGAGCCCCGGCCGCAGGGCGAGAAGGGCGCCGTCGTGGCCCGTGCCCTGCCGCGCATCCAGGAGACCTGGGCGCCGACCGATCTGCGCCTGTTGTCGAGCCTCGATAGCGGTCAGCACGCGCTCGCGATCAACGGGACCGAGTTGGTCCAGGTCACGATCTCCGACAACCCTCTGTCGGCCACGATGACCCGGGCGATCGCCAATCTGCCGTGGACCACGCTGCCGGTCATCAATTTCGCCGAGCCGCGGGCAGCGGGCGGTCACGGCGGCTTTGTCGTCACCACGGGGCACGGTCAGTACGTGTCGTACAACGGCGTGGCGTTGACCCACACGATGCCGGACGGCGTCGAGGCCATATCGTGCCTCTACCACCGCGGCTACTACCTCATCGCCAGCCCGCGTCGGCT
>JAKLHU010000671.1 GCA_022709995.1 Verrucomicrobiota bacterium
AGCGGGGCTTTTTATTTACCTGAAGGCAACCGCCGCAACCATCCCCGGTTGCCTGTTTTCCCAGAGACGATTTTCGCCCCTTCGTCGATTTGTTAAAATGTCAGGATGTACTGTCCCAGCATAACTTGATTAAGTTCACACAAAAGGAACCTCGGAGAGGTTCTACCATAAGTAACCCCAGGTGGAGCGAAGCGGAACCTGGGGTGCAAGCATCCCCCAAAAATCAAAGCCTCGGAGAGGCGACACAGCAATCGGCGCTCGTTTGAACGTATCTTACTTTAAAAAGACACTGGCTTATGTGTGGTAATTTGCTGCTTTGCAACCAAGTCACGATGGTGTCGCCCCTACGGGGCTTCGGGTGTGTGGGGTGGCATCTGTCCCCAGGTTTCGCTGTGCTTCGCACAGCTTCACCTGGGGTTACTTATGGGGTCGCCTCTCCGAGGCGAATCAGTGATGAAGTCAATCTTTCGGACAATAGCAAATTTTGTTAATGTGCGAAATTCGATGATGAAAGAAGATATTTAGCAATGGAGAAT
>JAKLHU010000672.1 GCA_022709995.1 Verrucomicrobiota bacterium
CACAGCGTCGATGCGGTGCTGGTGTTGATCGGCCCGCGCTGGCTGGATGCCCGGATCGACGGTGCCCGGCGCCTGGACGATCCCGGCGACCTGGTGCGCCTGGAGGTTGCAACGGCGCTCGCTTCGGGCAAGCCGGTCATCCCCGTGCTGGTCGGTGGCGCGCTGATGCCGGGCGAAGCGGATTTGCCCGCGCCCCTGGCCAGCTTGGCGCGCCGTCAGGCCGTCGTGCTTTCCGATAGTGGTTGGCAGGGCGATGTCGCGCACCTGGTGGCCTCGTTGCGCCCCTTGCTGGGCGGCCGGCCGGGCGCTGCGGGAAAGTCGCGGCGCTGGCTCGCGGGGGGCGCGGTGCTGCTCGCGGCGCTTGGCTTGGCGCTGCTTTGGCCCCGGCCGCCGGCAACGGCGCCCGAGTCGGTGGCGCAAGCCGGTCAAGCGACCGTGATTGCCGGCCGCTGGGGCGCCCTCGTCAAGTATGATTGGGGCGCCAGTCACGATGAGGTTTTCGAATTCAGGATCGAGGGCCGCGCTATCGCC
>JAKLHU010000673.1 GCA_022709995.1 Verrucomicrobiota bacterium
ATCAACAAGCGTTTCGAAACCAGCTCTGATAAGAGACGTGATACCACCGCATAGCACCGCCTGTTCTCCGAAGAGATCAGTCTCCGTCTCCTCACGGAATGTTGTCTCAAGCACGACGGCCCTCGTGGCTCCTATCCCCTTGGCATAGGCGAGTGCGATCTTCTGCGCCTGGCCCGTGTAATTCTGATGTATTGCGATGAGGGCAGGCACACCCTTTCCCTCCTCGTAGGTCCTCCTGACCATATGACCGGGGCCCTTCGGGGCCACCATGATAACATCGATGTCAGGTGGCGGGACGATCTGGCCGAAGTGGATGTTGAAGCCATGGGAGAACATCAGGCATTTGTTCTGGGAGAGATGAGGGTGGATTTCCGCCTTGTAGATAGCCCCCTGGTGCTCATCAGGGACCAGCACCTGGACAATACTTGCCATTTTTACGGCTTCGGGGACAGGATAGACCTTGAATCCATCCGCAGAGGCCGCCTGCCATGAACGCCCGGGCCGAAGCCCGATCACGACGTCAAGGCCGCT
>JAKLHU010000674.1 GCA_022709995.1 Verrucomicrobiota bacterium
GGCTGACCGACTTGGTGGCCCGCTGGACGTCGGCCATGGCGAACGACGCCTTCCTGACCCTGTCGAGGGCGTCCGACGCGAGCTTCTTGTCGAGGAAGCGGTTGTCCTTGTCCTTCGGCGCCACGACCCGCGCCCAGAACTCCCCGTCCCTGCACCCCAGGAGGACGTCGACGTACCAGAACGTGACGGGCTTGAAGGCGTCTATCTCCCTCTGGCGGTCGCACACGAGCTTGAGGGCGACGGACTGGACGCGGCCGGCGCTCGTGCCCCGCCCCACCGAGTACCACAGGACGGGGCTGACCTTGTACCCGATGAGCCTGTCCAGCACCTGCCTCGCCTTGGCGGCGTCGACGAGGTGTGAGTCTATTTCCCTAGGCTTGGCGATGGCGGCGAGGATGGCCTTTTTGGTTATCTCGTGGTAAACCACGCGTTTGCACTTGCTCCGAGAGGAAGACGGCAAAACATCAAGAACGCTTTGGGCTATGGCTTCTCCCTCCCTGTCAGGATCCGAAGCGATCATCACCTCATCG
>JAKLHU010000675.1 GCA_022709995.1 Verrucomicrobiota bacterium
CGGCAGGACCCGATCGGCATCCTGGCCGCCGCGCTGAAGGAACGCGGTGACCTGGACGACGCCGGCGTCGCCGCGATGGACGAGGAGGCGAAGGCGGCCTGCGACGAGGCCGTGCGGTTCGCCGAGGAGAGCCCCGAGCCCCCGCCCGAGGCGCTGTACGAGGACGTGCTGGCATGAGCGTGATCACCGTCCGCGAGGCATTGCGCGCCGCCATGGACGAGGAGATGGCCCGCGACCCCGCCGTCGTCCTCATCGGCGAAGACATCGGCCCCTACGGCGGCGCCTTCGGCGTCACCCGGGACCTGTTCGCCAAATACGGCGCGGAACGCATCTGGGAAACCCCGATCTCGGAAAACAGCTTCACCGGCCTGGCGGTCGGCGCCGCCATGCTCGGCGTGACGCTGTTCTTCGACGCGTCGTGGTTCGTCGATGTGCGCTACACCCTTTCGGCGACGGAGCGGCAGACCGGCAACTACGCCAGCACCTTCTCCAACCCGAACGGGCAGGATGGCACGCTCATCAACGGAA
>JAKLHU010000676.1 GCA_022709995.1 Verrucomicrobiota bacterium
CACGCCGCTTGCCGGGCTGACGCTCGCTCCCGTTATGGTGATGGTGGGCGTTAAATTCGTGACATCGGTTCCGTAGGGCACCGTAAGCGCTATGGCGGTGCCGGTGATGGTACCGTGTACGCCGAGAATCACAAAATCGGTGATGTCCTTCGCCGGGTTGAGGGCCACGGACACCGTGACGGTGTAGGTTTTGGTTGAGCCATTGGCGGCGGTTACGATGTAGGTGACCGGGTTCGTGAAATCCTGCGATACGCCGCTTGCCGGGCTTATGCTCGCTCCCGTTATGGCAATGGAGGGCGTTAAATCTGTGACATCGGTTCCGTAGGGCACCGTGAGCGCAATGGCGTTGCTGGTGATGGTGCCGTGCACGCCGAGGATCACAAAATCGGTGATGTCCTTGGCCGGGTTGAGGGCCACGGTCACCGTAACGGCATAATTCTGGGTGGAGCCGTCGGCGGCGGTCACGGTGTAGGTGACGGGCGATGAGAAATCCCTCGGCACGCCGCTTGCCGGGCTGACGCTCGC
>JAKLHU010000677.1 GCA_022709995.1 Verrucomicrobiota bacterium
CGAGGCCGCCATCAAGGCGCTGCACGACAAGGAGATGCAGGGCCGCAAGCTGCGCGTCAACGAGGCGCGCAACAAGGTGTCTTGAAGGAAGCTGATGGCCCGTCAAAGACGGCGTCCCGGCAGGCGCGCCGATGACAGTGCCCCGCCCGCGCCGCGCGCTAGCGGCGCACGCGGGCGTTGCCTTTCCAGATGCTCCAGACCTGATCCTCGTCCGCCGGATGGGCGTAGTCGGTCTCGAGCGTCGTCACCAGCGCCCCGCAGGCCCAGGCGAATTGCGCGCAGCGCGCCGGCTCCCACCCCTTGAGGATGCCGTAAAGCAGCCCGCCGACAAAGCCGTCGCCGCCGCCGATACGGTCCAGCACGGCGATCTCGCGCGGCTCGATCACCTGCCAGCCGTCCGCCGCCCAGACGATCGCCCCCCAACGGTGGCAGTTGGCGCTGACCACCTCGCGCAGGGTGTTGGCGAAGAGCGCCACGCCCGGGAAGGTCTGGTGCGCCTTCGAGATCATGCCCTTGAAGCTCTCG
>JAKLHU010000678.1 GCA_022709995.1 Verrucomicrobiota bacterium
TCAGTTTTACCAAGGCAGCCTGATCCCAATATGGCAATTGTTGTTAAAAAGCAACATAACTTGACAGCTTTCCCCTTTATATATAAAGTAAATGATATAGTTATTCTTTGATATTCAGGGATCAACAAGAAGGAAAAATCAGGAAAGGAGAATGGATCATGAAGGCATCATCAAAGTCCGTTACCTTGCGTGCGTTCACCCTGATCGAGCTCTTAGTCGTCATTGCGATCATTGCCATCCTGGCCGCCATGCTGCTGCCATCGCTGAAAACCGCCCGGCAAAAAGCGCAGCAGAATAACTGCCTGGCCAATCTGAAGCAGCTTGGCTTGGGAACCCACATGTATGGCAATGATTACGATGACTGGTATCCTAAAGCGTATGAGATTTCCGCATTATCAGCCGCGGGATCGGGGAGTGGGAATTATCCCAATGGCGCCCAGGTGCCGCATCTTCTGGTGTCGCCTTATACGCAGCCGGTCAAATCCATGCACTTCAGGGGTTGTTGTGACTGCTCCGATGAAGGT
>JAKLHU010000679.1 GCA_022709995.1 Verrucomicrobiota bacterium
CTTTCCCAGCCCCAGTGCTCCCCCGCCCAACACCGCCACCCCCGCCTTCGGCATGAATTCCGCCCCCCCGTCCTGCCGTTCCCTGCCTTGATGGTTCCCTTCGCCCATCGCCGCCGACGTCCACGCCTTCCCCCATTTTCACGTAGCGGTCAGCCATTGAACACTGAACTATAGGGGAGTCAACACCTAGGCGCCTCAGGGCCTGAGGCGCCTACTTGGCGTGCCCTGCCACTACGGCCGCCAGATGCATTGGCTGACCGATTACATTTTCACACCATATCCCCCCATCTACAACCATGCGTTTATCACCACGTCTATTCATTTATGTTATCACGGCGCTTGCCTGCGCCTGGTTCATCCATCGGTCCTCGTCGTTGCGCCAAACCTCCAGCCCGGGCGCCCCGGCGCCGACCCCGACGGCGCCAGTCCGGCTGGCGCCCGTCGCCAAGGACGCGTCGCTGGGCAACCCCGCGGCAAGACGCCTGTCCCTGCTCGTCATCCTGAGCGCCGATGAATCGACTCT
>JAKLHU010000068.1 GCA_022709995.1 Verrucomicrobiota bacterium
CCGGCGGCCTTGACATCCTCCTGGCCGACACCGTCGGCTTCATCCGAAAACTGCCCCACCTGCTCGTCGAGGCCTTCCATTCGACGCTGGAGGAGACGACGGTCGCGGATCATATCATCGAAGTCGTCGACGCGACTTCGCCCAGCCTGGAAGATCATCACCGCACCACCATCAAGGTGCTGGAGGAGATCGGCGCCAAGACGCAATCCATCATCACCGTTCTCAACAAAATCGACTTGGTCGTCGACCCGATCGCCCGCCAGCGCCTGCAACGGCTGTTCCCGGACGCCATCTTCGTCTCGGCCAAAACCGGCGACGGCGTCCCGGCGCTGGCGGCCCGGCTGGAGGCGTTCTGCGACGCCAACTCCTTGCGGCGCCTTCTCGTCATCCCGCACGACCGCCAAGACGTCATCGCCAAAATCCGCAAAATCTGCACCATCGACAGCGAGGAATACGGCGACGACGGCGTCCACCTCGCGGTCCGCGCCCCCAAAGCCGCCCTGGACATCATCGCCGAATGGAGCGCGCCGTAGACGGGCCAGACCGGTCCTGGCGTGCCCGGCGCCAGGACCGAGAGGTTCTTCGACGGCCTTTGCTTTACAGCAGGCGCCGCAGACCCTGCAGGCACTGCTCTGCCGTTTGCAGGGCGTTCGGTTCTGTATTGCCGTATTCGACGATGAACCACTCGGTCCGCCCCTTGGTGCGGCAGAAATCGATGACTTCCCGCCAGGGGCAGTCGTCGTCGCCAATGACCGGCCGGATGCCGGTGACGTACTGGCCATCGCGGTGCGGCTTCATGTGGATGGTCTGGCAGCGGCCGGGGTATCGGTTCAGGATATCCAGAATGTCAGCGCCACCGTCCATGGAATTGCCGGTGTCGAGTTGCATGATCACGCGTGCATCGGTGTTGTCCATCAGCACATTCCAGGGGCTGACGCCACCAACCAGGGGATGGTCGGTCTTATGGCTGTGGTAACCGAAACGCATGCCGTGCGGCGCCAGAACATCGGCAACCTCATTGAAGCGTCGCGCATTCGCCTTGATCCCGGCCAGATTCTCATGCTTGATACTGCCGCAGATCAGCGTATGATTGCCAATCGCCTGGTTGAATCGGATGCCCGCCTCCAGCCCGGCCGGGTCGAGCACATTGCTCCAGAGCCACCCGCAGCAGACCAGGCCGGTCTCCTTCAAAAGCCCGGCATAAAATTCCGCACAGTACAGTGGCGCGCCAAAGAATTCCACCCCGTCATAGCCCATCGTCTTCACGGCCCGCAACGTCGCCAGGGGATTTTCTTGAAACGCCGCCCGCACCGAATACAGCTGCAAACCAACCGGAATGTTCATGCCGCTCCTTTTTCGCCTGAATGGAAAAGACACGAAAGCAAAACCAAAAAGACCAAAAACGCCAAAAACGCTCCGGCCCCACCCCGGTCGAAAAGCCAACCCGGCCATTTCGCCGACCCGCCGGACGGATTCACTACAAATGTACCGCCATTCCGTCTTTTGTCCAAACGCGCCCCAAGCTTGAAGCGGCAAAAAAAGGTAATCGGTCACCCATTGAGAAGCGAGCCATGGACCAACGCTATCCTTTTTTGCCGGGTAATCGCCGCGTGCACGAAGCCGATGCAGCGAACCGGGCGAAGCCCGGTCGCTTCACCAAAGCGCCATTTTTCGCACGGCCGGTCTTGCCGGCGCCTGCCAAGATAGGATGGGACATTTAGACGGATAAGACATATACTCTTTGCTTGAGGGTTCGGTTTGGCTTTCAGCGACTGCCATAACCCAGGTGCGTATTCGTCCCATTGTCCTAGGCGCCGTCTATACGTCCCCTACGTCCCATATGTCCTATCCGTCCTATTATCCCATGGTTCCAGCCAGTACTACGCATACGTGTATGGAACGACGCCTCGGGTGGGCTTCCAGCCCGTGTCACCTCTCCCGCGCCGCGCCGCGTCAGCGCACTTTGTAGACGAACCCGCTGCCGGAGACGAAATCGACGGCGATCGTCTTGCCTTCGACCAAGTCACCCGAGACGAGCAGCCGCGAAATCGGCGTCTCCAGGCGGCGGGTGATCGCCCGCTTCAGCGGCCGGGCTCCGTAAACCGGGTCGTAGCCTTCCTCCGACAACTCCTGCCGAGCCGCCTCGCTGACTTCCAACGCGATGCGCTGCGAGGAAAGCCGCGCGCCAAAGTCGTTGAGCTGAAGGTTGACGATCGACAGGATGTGCTCCCGGCCGAGCCGATGGAACACCACGACGTCATCGAGCCGATTCAGAAACTCCGGCCGGAAGGCTGCGCGCAGATGCTCCATCACCCGCTCCCGCATCCGTTCGAAATCCTTCCCGTCAAAGGCCACGATCTCCTGGCTGCCGATGTTCGAGGTCATGATGATGACCGTGTTCTTGAAGTTGACGACGCGGCCCTGGGAATCGGTCAGGCGGCCGTCGTCAAGGACCTGCAGCAGGATGTTGAACACGTCCGGATGCGCCTTCTCGACTTCGTCGAAAAGAAGGACGCTGTAGGGACGGCGCCGCACGGCTTCCGTCAGCTGGCCGCCTTCGTCATGCCCGATGTAGCCGGGCGGGGCTCCGATGAGGCGCGACACCGAGTGTTTCTCCATGTACTCCGACATGTCAATGCGGATCATGGCCCGCTCGTCATCGAACATCGCCGCGGCCAGCGTCTTCGCCAGCTCCGTCTTGCCGACGCCGGTCGGCCCCAGGAAGATGAAGCTGCCGATCGGCCGTTTCGGGTCCTTCAGGCCCGCCCGGGCCCGCAGAATCGCTTCGGCGACCGCGTTGACGGCTTCCTCCTGGCCGATCACGCGCTGGTGCAGCTGATCTTCCAGATGCAGCAGCTTCTCGCGCTCGCCCTGGATCAGCTTTGCCACCGGAATATGCGTCCACCGGCTGATGATGTCGGCGATGTCCTCCTCGTCGACTTCCTCTTTCAGCAGCCGGTCTCCCTGGGCCTGCTGGAACCGCGCTTCGGCCTCCTTGACCTGGGTCTCCAGGCTAAGCAGAGTGCTGTACTTCAGTTCCGATGCCTTGGCGTAATTGCCCTCCCTCTCGGCTCGGGCCATTTCCGTCCGCGCCAGGTCCATGGCCGCCTTCAGTTCGTGCACCTTGGCAATGCCGCCTTTCTCCGCTTCCCAGCGCGCCTGCAAAGCCGTCACCTTCTCGCGGACCTCGACCAGCTCCTTTTCCAGCTTGGCCGTCCGTTCCTTCGAGGCAGCGTCCTTCTCCTTGCGCAGACCAGTCAGCTCGATCTCCATCTGCGTCTGCTTGCGGATCGCCTCGTCCAATTCCACCGGCCGGCTGTCAATCTCCGTGCGCAGCTTGGCGGCGGCTTCGTCGACCAGGTCAATCGCCTTGTCCGGCAAAAAACGGTCCGTGACATAGCGGTCGGACAAGACGGCCGCACTGACCAGGGCGGCGTCACGGATGCTGACGCCGTGATGGATTTCATAGCGGTCGCGCAGCCCGCGCAGAATGGAGATAGTGTCATCGACGCTCGGCTGCGCCACCAGGACAGTCTGGAAACGGCGTTCCAGCGCCGCATCCTTCTCAATATGCTTGCGGTATTCGTCCAGGGTGGTGGCGCCGACGCAATGCAGCTCGCCCCGCGCCAACATCGGCTTCAGCAGGTTGCCGGCGTCCATGGCGCCTTCGCTGGCGCCGGCCCCGACCACCGTGTGCAGCTCGTCGATGAACAGAATGATCTCGCCATTCGCCGAAGTGACTTCCTTCAGCACCGCCTTCAAACGCTCTTCAAACTCGCCACGGTACTTGGCGCCGGCAATAAGGGCGCCCATGTCAAGGGCGATGAGACGTCGGTTCTTCAGCCCCTCCGGAACGTCGCCGTGCACAATGCGCAGAGCCAAACCCTCGACAATCGCCGTCTTGCCAACGCCCGGTTCGCCAATCAGCACCGGGTTGTTCTTCGTCCGGCGCGACAGGATTTGAATCACCCGGCGGATTTCCTCGTCCCGCCCGATGACCGGGTCGAGCTTGTCCTGCGCCGCCAGCGCCGTCAAGTCCTTGCCATATTTTTCCAGCGCCTGGAACGAGGCTTCCGGAGTCGCCGAAGTCACCCGCTGATTCCCGCGGACTTCCTTCATCGCCCCCAAAATGCTCTCCCGGGTGACCCCGAGACGCGCCAGAATCTCGCCGGCCGCCCGCGACTTCTCCAGAATTCCCAAGAGCAGATGCTCGACGCTGATGAACTCGTCGCGAAGCTTGCCGGCCTCCTCCTCGGCCGCCTGCAGGACTTGCGCCCCCTCCCGGCCCATGTACACCTGGGTGGCGCCATCGCCGCTGACCTTCGGCAACCGCGACAAGCCCCGCATGACCTCCTGCTCAACGCGGTTGCGGTCGTGACCAAGCTTGCCCAGCAACGCGCCAACCAGCCCCTCGCCGTCCTTCAATAAAGCGGCCAAAAGGTGCAGTCCAACCAGCTCCTGGTGATTCATCGTCGCCGCCAGCTGCTGCGCACCGCCCAGCGCCTCCCGTGACTTTTCGGTGAATTTATCGTAGTTCATGCTGCTTCCTCCTTATGTGTTCTCGAACCGTCTCAACAACCTTGACTTGACTATAGATAAAGCAAATATCGTGCCAAGAGACAGCAAGCTGGAGACGACACCGACGCCCGGCAAAATGCGCCATTTTGTCGCACTTGTGCCGTTTCGGTCGCCGACAAAAGCCGCCCGACTGTTTGCAAAGTCGGTGTCGACCATTATTTTTGAGGACGGTGAAAGCAAGAACCTATTCCGCCCCCGGCACCGTCGGGTTGGGCTTGTTGGCGCCGCGCGCGCAGCCGGCAACGGCGACCGCCGAATGCCAGTTCATCCATGCGGTGGCGGCGACGGCCTGAACGGACTGTGGACGAAGCCGCCCCTGGCCCCGTGATTCAGCAGCACCTCGAGAACACGATTACAAGACGCTCATGCATGTCATCTCTGTCAACGAAATGCGCCGCCTCGATGCCGCCGCCATGGCCGCGGGAATCAGCGGCGAACAGCTCATGTTCAACGCCGGCGTCCATGCCGCCGCCGAGATTCTGCGCTTTGCCGAGCGCTACCCGCGCCGCCACCGGCAGTCCTTCACGGTGCTGGCGGGCAAAGGCAACAATGGCGGCGATGCCTGGGTCGTCGCCGCCGTTCTGACGAAAAAAGGCCACCGCGTCGCCCTTTTTTCAACCTGCCCGATCGCGCAGCTTCCCGAGGCGGCGCAACGCCACGCTGCCAAACTCCCGGCGACAGTGCCGGTCACTTTCCTTGCCGAGGCCGAACACGCCCTTCCCGCCTCGGGCCTGGCGTCCGGAACCATTGTCGTCGACGGCCTGCTTGGAACTGGCCTGCGCGGGGAACCGATCGGCATTTACGCCCACCTGATTGCCCAGGTCAACGCCGCCGGGCTGCCGGTCATCGCCCTGGACATCCCTTCCGGACTCAACGGCGACACCGGCCACGGCGCCCTGGCCATCACCGCCGACCTGACAATCACCATGGCCTACCCCAAAATCGGCCTGCTCACCGGCGATGGCCCCCGTCGCTGCGGATTGATCCGCATTGTCGACATCGGCCTGCCCGGGCCCGTTGCGGACACGGCCGTCCCGGTCGCTGCCGCCTTTGCGGAAAACGATGCCAGGCCCCGCCTGGCCAGGCGGCCTTTCGACGCCCATAAAAACACCTTCGGCCACGTCCTCTGCGTCGCGGGCTCCCGGCAATACCCCGGGGCGCCCTTTTTGGCCGGCGAAGCCGCGCTCCGCTCCGGCGCCGGCCTGGTCACCGTCGCCATCCCGGCGGGCACTCCCTGCCCTCCGCATGCCAAAGCTCTCATCGTCGCCAGCATCGGCTCTGAGCACGATGCGACCTTCTCCTCCGGCGCCCTTCCGGCCATGTATGAACTTCTGCCCGGCAAAAACGCTTTGCTCTACGGCCCCGGCACCGGCCGCGGCCAGGCGCCGGATCTCCTCCGCCTCCTGTTGGACGCCCGGCTGCCAATCGTCATTGACGCCGATGGCCTGCGCCTGCTGGCCGCCGGTCCGGAACTGCTGTCCCCAAGCCAAGCCATGGCGCCCGTCATCCTGACGCCGCATCCCGGCGAAATGGCCGCACTGCTGACGGGCTTTCGGCTCCAAGAGCTCCTGTCGGCATCCCGCCCCGAGCAAGCCAAGGCGTTGGCGGCGACGACAGGGGCGATTGTCGTTCTCAAGGGCCAGGGCACGATCGTCGCGGCGCCCGGCGCCGCTCTCGCGTCCTACAACCTCAGCGGCAATCCGGCTCTGGCCACCGCCGGCACCGGCGATGTTCTGGCCGGCATGATCGCCGCCTTCCTGGCCCAGGGCCTGCCGCCCGTCGATGCCGCCGCCCTCGCCGTCTTTGTCCACGGACACGCCGCCGACCTCGCGCCGGCGCCCCAGCGTTCACTGCTCGCCGACGACCTTCTCTCCTTGATCCCGGCAGCCTTGGCCGACCTCAATCCGCTGGCATGAACGTGACCCGGGGCACCCTGCCGTCACACCACGGCAATCAGGAGCTCAGAACCTCGTAATAAAAGTCCAGCAACCGCGAACTGACCAGCTCCCAGGAATAATCGCCGACTGACTGACCGCCGCCCTGCGCCAAGACTTCCCGAAGCGACGGCTGCGTCAGCGCCGCCAGGGCGCGCACCCATTCGCCAGGCTGACGCGGATCGCAAAGCAGGCCATTGCCGCCATCGCGCACCAAGTGCTGCAGACCGCCGACACGCGATGCAATCACCGGCAGACCGCAACACCATGCTTCCAGAACCACAATGCCAAACGGCTCGTGCAACGACGGCAGCAGAAAGACATCCGATTGCTGATAAGCCGCCCGGATCAGCTCGCCGCCCGGCTCGGCGCCCGGCACCACGGTGAGCCATTCGGCCACCCCCAGACCTGCCGCTTGCTTCTTGAGTTCGTCATAATAGCTCGGAACACTCACCGGGCCAATCAGAAGCAGATGCACGGCCTCGCCGGCAGCACGACATCGCGCGGCCAATTCGACCAGCAACTTCTGATTCTTCTGGTAGTCAATCCGGGAGACACACAGCAAAATCCGGCGCTCCGGAGGTATGCCCAAATGACTCCGCAGAACCAATTTTGATGGTCGACGCATAGCCTCGACATCAACCCCATTCGGAAGATAAATCACCCGCTTGCCGGGATACCGTTCCTGCACCGCCGCCAATTCGTTGGCGCCGACGCAGATCACCCCGGCGGCATCCAGCACGGGGTCGCACCGCCAGCCTAAGACCCGGTCCACCAGACCGCCCCAGCGCAGCGTCCCACTCAGGGGCAAGGCCATCTTCTGCTGCTCCTCGCCGGGAACGGCAAGCAAACCGCCGTGAAAAGACATGACATATGGCCGGCCATTGCCCAAGGCCGCCCGCCGGGCCATCTGAGCCATGCGACCGAGCGTGTGGATATGATACAAGCCGAAATCGCCGCGGCACAAATGCCGGTACAGCGCCGGACTCAGGGGGTTGCCGCCTTTTTTGTCCAAAGCCAGGTTTTTTGCCGCCGACAGGGGAAAATACGGATAGACATAACGGAAGCGCCGGATGGACACGCCCTCGCGCACTTCTTGACCCGGCGCGGCACAGGCCGCCGTGGCGACGATTTCCGATTCCACCCCCTGCCGCCGCAAAGCACCGGCCGTGCTCCACACGACATTTTCGGTTCCGCCCCATTCCGCAAAGGCGAAACGCCGCACGACCTGTGCGACTTTCAGGTGAGTTGAAGGAAGATTACCCATAAAATCCTCCGCCACGAGGGACCGGCCCGTTTCCCGCATCGTAAAACATGTTTCTGGTCATGCCAATGCCGCCAAGCCATCTGGATGCCCCCGACGGGAAGGCCAACCGCGTGGCAGCCGGCCTTGACGTCAGCCAGCCGCCGCGCCCTGCCGGCTGCCCGGCTGCCTGGCAGGCTCGGATTATAGCACTCGCGCCACATCCACTTCCGCCCACTCCTGCCAAACGTCCGCCAACCGCGGTTTTTGCCGTCGGATTCATGCTTATTGACACTAACCTCGCCCGGACGGCGGCGGCGGCTTTTCCATCGGCCTCTAACTGTATTTGAACGTCACTCCCGACGGGCAATTTCTTTCCGCGATGCGGCCGGAATCAATCATGGCAATCACCTGGTCAAGCAGGGCGTCCATGTGCTGGAACGACAAACCGGCGGCGCTCCGGTAGCCATCCAGGAAAGGCCTGATCAGGGTTTCCCTTTGTTCGAGCGGGATGCAGCCGCTGGTGGCGAGGAACTGAGCCAGATTCTTGACTCTCCGGCCCAGGGGCAGAGTTCTGTAGAAGCGGACGTCGTCGCAGTCAATCAGCAGC